>WAMJ01000291.1 GCA_015522385.1 Candidatus Heimdallarchaeota archaeon | reverse complement strand
CTCATTGATGAAGAGAAAGTCTATGATATCTGCAAGAATACTGTAGATACACTTGTTGGTTACATGCATTACCAGATTTTCACGGAGAGGGGTATGAGGAATCTTGTCTCACAATCCAGAACACAAATTTCGATGATTATGGGAATGTTTGTAGAATTTGATATTGACTCAGGTGAATTACAGTGTCTGGGAAGCTGTGGAAAGACATTCACAGTAGATGATATTCAATCTATCTCAAATGATGTTTGCCCCAACTGCGAGGGTGAGCTTGTAACAGCACCACCGATTCTGAAATTCTCAAAGATACAGTATCTGTATCCTCCGGACTCCGAGGAGATCTTCAACTCTATTGATCCCCGCTGCACTAACCCTATCACCTATTTAGCGTATCTTACGGGAGTAATGATGCCTAGGAATCTCGCCACTACGGTCAATAGACTTTCACCAACTCATTTTAGTACTCTTGCTACGGTTCCAAGCAAGGTCACCTTCTCACGATCTGACAACTCCAAAATTCAATTGAATACAAATTACCGGCTTTCAGATGGAAAACTGATCCTTTTTACAACCATATCTGATAGTAGATTTACAGACAGGAAGTATGAGGATATTTTCATTCCATCTCTCTCAGCCATTACATTGAATAGGGATATGGTAGAAGGGTTCAAGAAAGGATTATCCCTCCGACAGATCATTAGGAGTTCAATAATCTCAGACTGGGTACTTACCCAAAAATACGATATCACGGACATAGAAAATGTCGAGAAGGTCTATGACATGGGTCGGCAGGAGGAATAATAAATGGAAGAAAGGAACCTTCAGCAGGAAATTACCAATGAATTTGCCAATGCCTTTACCAGCCTATCCGCAAGAGTAGAGGTCTTCCAGACCACTCAAGATGAGTTTGTACAGAGCCTAATCCCCAAAATAAAGGAGGTTTTGCCTGATCTCTCAACCAGTGATCTCAAGGTCGCTAGTGCAATCTATGGGATATGTCTAACTGATGAAGCCATCAAGAACTATGAAGCAAAACAATTCGCAGAAGATGTCAAGTATCTCCTTGAGATCATGACTGAAGAGAAGGACAGGAGGGAAGTTGCTGGAAAACCGGATAACTCTGGTTTTAAGACACTTCAGGAAAGGACAAAGGAGGCTATGACGAGAGAATCTGTATTCATGGCAACCCTTGCTGCCTACTACAAATCAAACAGTATCATTGAGACAGAACTAAACGAGCTTAATAATGATATAGTTCTGCTGAACATCAATGCCCGTGCAGAAATTGCGATTACATCTATACTAATTCGGTCCCATCTACTCCCACTATTCGATCATATTTTTCATCTCTATAACACAATAGATGCAGCAATTGACCTTAGGTTCATCACAGCTCAAATAATATATGGCATAAGGAATCTACTGGGGGAGAATCACGGAAAGGTCAGTATGTTCCAAATCTTCCAAGAGATAAAGGAAAACTACCCAATTGGATATGGTGACGACCTTTATTGGGATTTAGCGATGTCACAGATCTACGTGAAGTACTATGAATCTCTCAAATCCCTTCTGAAACCAAAAATTGAAGAGGGCATCAAGAGTAAGGAAGAGGCACTTGAGAGCATTCGTGCTCAGATGAATGCAAAGGCTCCAGAACAGGGTACAGATGAGTCACTTCGATCCAAGGTTGATTCGATGATCTTCGAGACAATCCAGTTTGGCAGGACATTTGACGGTCAAAGGAAAGCCAAACTTGCGCAGTTGATTGAGTCCCTTCTTAAGAGGATGGCCCTCAAAGAGTACGGAGTTCAAGACATTGCAAACAGAGAGCGATATACGGAATATTTCATGGAAGAATTCTTTCCTGTACTTCTCGAATACCCTCAGTTTCTGCTCCCATTCATCGATATTAGATATTACCGGGATTTCTCGGACAACCCTCTCGGTCATTTTGAGAAGCAGAAGAGTTACATGATGAACCAGTTTTGGTTTAGGATGAGAAAGAATGGGTATAAGACAAAGACAACCTCTATGCCCTATGATATTGCCAATGCATTTGCAGAGGTACTTTATGAGCTCCTTAATGATCCCAAAGTGTTGAGCTTTGAGGTTTAGTTTACGAGATCTGACAGGACTTTCTGATTTATCATATCAACTATCGGATCAACTGATTCTGTTCCTCCATCCCATATCTCTAGCAATTGTGAGAACTCTTCATCAATTTGGTCTGCTATTTCCAATGTGAATGATCTAATCTCCTGTGTCATATTCAGTGAGGAGGCGACGACGACAATGTTATTTCTTGCTTCAATCAACAGAGTGGAGTCCCCTGTATTTATCTCTTTGACAGCTCCTCCTCCAGAGAAAGATGCCTCTACAAATATCGATCTGACTGCAGTCAGGACTCCAGCCATAAGGTTGGATAGATGCAACTCCTCCATCTCGAGATCGGCAGTTGCCTTAACACTATAAAGCAACCTCCCATCTACTGTAAGAAAGAGAAAAACTGGTGGGGTGAATGGCATGAGGAATTTTATGCTCTCCTTGTGCATCTCGATAGATTGTAGTGCATTTGTGACATCCTCAGTCTTTTCATTTAATAACTCAGAGTAAAAATTGATCAACTCATCGAGCTTGAGTTCAATTACAGGGGTCATGTCGGTCTCCTCACTCAGCAGCGGTCTTTTACACTCGTCAATATGGAAGAGTATCGTTTCTAGAATATCCTGTGTGTACTCAAGTGAAATATTGAGGGAATCCATGACGACTGTCATAGAGAGGTTAAGCGCCATCCATCCCATCTTGATTCCTTCTGAATTTTGTCCAAGGAAATGAAATAGATTTGCTGCAGTGGCATATTCGACGTAGTGCATGCACGACGATTGTACCGAGTTCTTCAGGCATTTTTCAACCTCCTCAACTTGTCTTTCGAGAGTGTAATAATCAGCTGCAAGGGTGAAATAGGTCATCGCTTTTCGGTAATTCTTGATCTCTGCACTCACATACGCGATTGACTCATAGAGGAAAGACTGCCCATAAAATGGGTAATCGAACTCAATGATCTCACCGAGAAGAGTAGAAAGCTCTCCCTCAATATTCTCAATACTTTTTGTTTCCCTTGTCACTCTTATGAGATGAGGCAGTAAATAGTAGATATTTGGGATACTGTAGTCATCAATTTGGCGGGGTTCAATATCTACCTTCACCCCAAAATAGAACCCTAAGTAACCCTTGATGACCCAGGAGAGATTGTTGAATCCCTGTAGATCAAGATATTCAATAAGATTAAGGTAATGGGGGGCTATGATTGTACTTATTTCATGCTTGTCCATACCAGAAAAGACGAGAGCGTCAAGAAGGTTCAGAGATATGTAGAATCTCTCCCTGTTGAGACTAGGTGACAGTAGACTCTCAATTAATACACCTAATTCGTGTAAGTTACCAGATCCCATGTTAAGGGAGGATAAGTTCTTGCTTATAGTAGCGATAATTTCACCGAGCTCACTTTGATCCTTGGATGCAGGCCCTTCCTGAATCATACTAGCTTTGAAATAAGTCTGGGGAATAGAACGGAATGGATCTTCAAGAGCAAAGTTCCTCAGTTTTGGATCAACAGATAATACCGAGGGAAACTTGTATCTGATATCGAGTATAGTCTCGCGACTCAGTTTTTCAGAGAATTCAAGGAGGTAGCTAATTGATTGGATAATCCAATAGACCTCTCTTTCTGCCTCGGTGATCATGAAGACGAGATATCCCTCCTTTTCCCAAAACACCAACTGAAATTCTTTGAAGCTAATAGGACCTATATACACCATATCTTCAGATCGATACTTTGTAAGGAAGGTCTGGAGGTCACCAACTGGTGTTATCAATTCTGTGAGAATTGTTGTGTATTCCAACTTGGTTGATGTTGATATCTCATCTAAGCCCAGTGAGAAAATATCGAAGGAAAAGTCATTGTCAACCATCTTGAGATTCGTACCCACAATGGTTCTATCAAGAATCTCCACAAGTTATCTAATTTAAGTGATTTAAATTCTCTCTCTTTCTCATCATAGATATTGACAACACCAAGAACTATTTTTATAGATGGAGGTCCTTACTCAAGTGTGGCCGATTACGATGTTAACCGTCTACTCCTCAGACTCCAATCACTGACTGACAGCATGGCTGAGATGATTGAAGTTGCGATGGAAGATGACCAGATCTCAGACGAGGAGAAGGAACTGCTCCTAAATGTAAATAGTAACATTGAGAAGTACGCCAAACGAGTAATTGAATCGATTGAGGATGGGGTCATTGAAGAAAGTGAAGTTCAAGGCTTGAAGGAGTTTGAACAAGTCATAAAGAAGGAAGCCGAAGCTATCGCTAAACGTGATCAAATTGTAACCAATGACGAACTGGTCCTCCTCGAAAAGGTCATCTCGATATTAGATTCAGACTGGTAGGTTTTCATGACAACAATTCTTGTTCTATGCGAACACCAACCTCATAATATTTTCACTGAGTTAAATGAATTCTATGATATAGAGATTGTTAACTCTGTCGAGGAGGTGTTCGATAGGATCTCAAAGCGGGACATCTCGCTGACTTTTGTTCCGTATTCTATCTTCAGAAAAGACCCGTATCTTAACCGGGGGTTCAACATTTACCAACATCCAAGTTTGGTCTACGCAGAAACCAAGGACATAGATACACCCCTCTCAGTGATAGTTCTTGAATTTTTCAATAAGATGTCCTTAAGTTTCGCTATCGAGGAGCGAATCAGATCATGGTTCTTTGAGAAATCTGTTCGCTCAATTAATTTTGATGATAACTTCCTAGACCTTGTGATAGAGGGAAAGTTACTGGAGTGTGTTAGTCACGATTTTGGGAATGCATTGACCCTAATACTTGGGTTCTCTGATACACTTCTTGACAAGATTGAGACAGATGATGAGGACAGGATATATATGGAGAATGTCATGGAAGCAATTGACGATGCGTACAATCTCGTAAGACGTCTTATTTCATTCAAGAACCTGAAGTCCTTGTCATCTAATTCCGAGGTCACATTGCTTGAATTTCTCGAAGTTGGGAAGAAAATATGGATGAAATTTGTAGAGAAGAAGTACGCAATTAATACCATCTTCCAAGTTCCTCCCAATGTAAAACTTAATACGGACACTCGGATTATTGAGTACGGACTATTTCATCTCCTACTTAAACTGAAAACGTTTGACACGGAGAGTATCTCAATCGCAGTGTACCCAATTGATTACCAAGGGAGCAATCACTGGAAATTTGACCTCCTCGCAGTCATCCAGAAGAATCCACTTGAGGACGTTCTAATTTCTGCTGAACTTTTTTCTGAAGAGATAAGGATTTTCAGAAGAATCGACATGTCGGCTGTAATCGAGATAATCAGGGATAAAAAGAATTCTAGGATATTCATCTCCTTCATGGTGGAAGAACTAGTCCCGCAAAAAGATCTGACATCCTTGATAAATTATATCCCCAAGCATATCATTGTTGTAGATTCGGAGAAGGAGATTAGAGAAACCCTCACTCGATACTTCAACAAACTTGGGTTCAATACAAATACCTCATCAGACCCGGATGCAGCTCTCGCCCTAATAAAAAAGCACCCTACTGATATTGACGCTGTTCTTCTTGATCTCAATATGGAAAATATGGATCTTTTCCATTTTCAGAAGGAAGTCAGAAAACTTAACTCTCAGATAAGATTAGTAGCCATCTCTGGGTATAACAAGCTACACTGCATTGATCTCGGACTGCTTCCGAAGGATATGGAATTCATTCAGAAGCCAATTGATTTCAAAACTTTGCAATTTCGATTTTACAATTGAAGGAATGATTCATTTTCTCGATTAGAATTCTTTCTTGATGTAAATTTGGAGTTGTACCCTCCGCTAGTTGTTTAATCAGTTCATATGTTTCCTCGACGAAGCGTTGGAAGGATAGTCTATTGTAGATCGAACGCTGATTGCTGATTATTACGTATGAAATATTGTCCTCTCTCCAGATCAGGACGGTGCCCTTTTCATGATTTATTGTCTCAATCCTCCCCGAGGTTTCAAGTACCACCTCGAAGAAATCTTGGAGAGCAATTACGAAGTTTCCAATTTGAGTACCCAATATAGGGTTCACCTCGTCATTAATTACAGAGAATATTGTGGTTCCGTTCTTCACAATCGCTAAGTGACTTACTGAAGCCACCTCTTCCTTGACTAAGTCGAAAACTGCGGGGGAAAACTTAATTACATCCGCCAAGTCCATTTCTAATAAATCATTGACATACTTTATTGTTTTCTGTTCTATGTCTTCGTCCTCTCCGTCCTTCAGGTCGTTCATAACCTCCAGGAGCTTCATGAACTCATACCTCAACGATTTGGGAAGAGTGCCCCTGTTACGTATGTAGACTGCCCTCTGAATATCCATAATCACTCTTTTTAGAACATCATATTCTCCAGCTAGGATGTTTGTATAGGCAATGAGAAGTTTCGTGTATATTTTGAGATTCTCGATAGAGTATTGACTAGCGAACATTTCAATATCTGAGAGGGTTGATCTAGCATCAAACAGAAGCTCAAAATTAAAGTTTGAGGAGAAAGATTGAATATACCGCTTAGCTATCTCAATCAGACTGATGATTACTTCATTCACTTTCGCGGTAATTTCAGAAGGATCTTTGTGTTCAATATCCCTGTTCAAGAGTGTTGAGACCATCTCCCTGCTATTCGAATAGACCTTCTGTCTGAGGAACTGTGTGATCTTAACAAGTTCTTCAAACTCCTTCCTAGTACGGTGCTCCTCTAAGTACAAGATATACTGCGAATTGATAACGTCTATGAGCTCCTTTTTCTTCCACGGCTTTATCAGGTATTTGTGAACAGATGTCTCATTTATTGATACCAAAGCCGTATTCAGGGATCGATCCGAGGTTAGTACAATCCTCCTCATGTCAGGATATTTTACATATACCTCCGAGAGTATATCGGTTCCTTTCTCCCCATTTGCAAGATTTTGGTCGGTCACAATAATATGGATCTCACCTGTCTCCAATATTCTCATAGCCTCATCGTAACTCCCTGCCTGATAGAAATTAACCACACCCTTCGTCTGAATATTGATAAGCTTCAGGATTGATTTTTCATCATCTACGAAGAGAACATTGGGTATTGGACTAACCATTTATCTAGTAGTCTAAGGCTCATTAGATATAAGGATTTTGAATAAATTCACTAATTGGACATCTGACTTAACTGATCCACGCGTGATAACATCAACTCAATAATATCCTTTGAATGGGTCCAGACTCCAGAGTAAATCTCTCCTGTTTCCCTGAAGAACATGAAAGCCTGTGGTTTTTCAACATTTTCGAGGATAAAGAATTTGTACTGACTGATTTGCGCATCTACTGGGATCTCATCGACGATCTTAATGTTATCGGGAGAATCGAGTTCACCAAACTTGTCTTCAGAATAGAAAACTATCTCATGAGTAATTCTATCCATGCTGTTAAAGAAATCAATCAAATCATCAAAGTACTTCGAGAGTCCTAGCCCGATGTGGAGTTTACATCCATGCTGAATTCGTGCTGCTGTCCGCACGAATGATTCAAGTAGATGCTGCATATGGTCGATTCTTAGGGTTAGGAATACAGTACCTGTCTGATTAATTATGTGATTGGGCTCTGCAAGGGAAGGTATACCCCTCTCGGTATATAGCTCTAAGAACTTCCCCCACCCAATCTTTATCTGGGGCGTCTGGGCCACAATATATTCTGAACCCTCGATGTGTTGCACCTCGGCTACAAGCATATCAGTTATCTGGTACTCAACAAATGAGAGTATCTGTCCAAGAACACCCATCCTGCCCATTGCTCGTATCTCTTTCTCCACCATTTGCCTAATTTTTGGTTCAATCGCTACGAAGAAATCATAGTCAAGTTCACGCGTAATTTTTGCGTAGAGCTCTTCCCGGAGGAAGTATTTGTGATTGAAAAGTGAAGTTTCCGACCTGTAAGAATCGAGTACATCCATATTAACCTGAACAACTAGTGCCCACCATGATATTCCACCCTTGGTATGCATGTTTTTGTAGTAAATCGGGCGGATCCAAAAGATGGAGTCTTCGTCCTGTATAAGCAATCCCTTGGATGTGGTTCCCAAACTCGCATGGATAAGTTCTACAGAGTTCTTCCAGATATCGATACTTACTGGTGCAACCTTCCGATTGTCTCTAGACTCTACATTAACCAACCAGCTCTCTTGGGTAACTATTCCAATTGTATCCATGTACTGATACCTATCGAAATAGGTTCCCATAACCATGTTAATCTCTGCTAACCCGAATGGATTTGTTGGTAATTTGGCACCAAGAGTTAGATGAAGACGTTTGACAAGAGGTTGTAATATGGTTGGATCTCCAAAGCTATTCCACACAAGATCCTTGTAGTTCTCAATTTGTAGAAGGATGTCGTCTAACAATTTATCAACACCTGATGTACTCATGGAGTTCGCTACTCTTAGAGCTATTAGCAGATCATCTTTCCTTGCATAACTAATCGTTGATTCAGAGAGAACCTCCCTCTGTATAAGTTCGCCAGTCGTTTCTTCTCCCAACATATCTTGGGCTGATATCCTTCCTGCTTTGAGAACGGTATCTGATGAGTTATTAGACTTGTCTTGACTGAGATGAAGCACTGGTACGCTACTTGCAATAATGAAAAGTTCCTTCACATCAGAGTGCATTCTCAAAATCTCCATAATTTTCTGTTTCTTAAACCCTGTGAAAATCCATTCTAACTCTCTGCATTTTCAGCTTCTTCCTGCTTTCGTTTTGCCTTAGCCTCTTCCCGTAGTTGTTTCCGAATTCTATCAGCTTCTTTCTGCAGGTACTTGATCCTCTTTTTATCCCACTGGTAAATCGTCTCTGAGATAGTGTCCATGATAGTCTTGTAAAGTGGTTCATGGGTCTCTACAATCCACTCTTCCTCATTCTTTAGACGTTTCTTGAACTCATCAATTCCAGCTAGAGCATTAACTATCTCTTTGGTTAAAACCTCTCTGTCTTTAGATGTAATCTGTACTTTGTCCGTCTCCTCGAAAGCTACGATGAACGTTACTTGAAACGGTTGATTAGATGCAGGCATGTAGATTGACCATGTACGATCCGCGTATGATATTTTCATCACACTCTCACCATCCTCCTTCTTGGTTTTGGTAAGTAAACTCAGGATATGTGTAAGATTCAAAAGGGTAGAACTAACCGTCTCATTCTCCATGGATCGCTCGTCTGGACGATTCTCAAATGACTTCCAAACTGGCATACCGACGGGCCTTCCATCAATTGTTCTCATGACACACATAAATACAGGGGCACTTGGAAGTCTTAGCCAGACTGAGGAAGATGAATTTAGCAGCTGATTCTTGTCGAATTCGGCGTCCATTACCACTTTCAGAATTTTATAGATATTTATAATTATACCTATGGCACAGCTCTATCTCAAGGATTTGACACGTTCTAGTTGTTTGTCAATCAGATTTTGAACTTCTTCAGCCTTCTTCTCTAGGATGGTAATGATAGTGCTGTTGTCAAAATCGACTAGGGGGAGAAAACATTTATCACATTCAAAGTCAAGTTCCATTGCTTCCTGAAAGGTCTTCCTGAAACAGTCTTTAGAGCTACAGTGGAAGAACATGTTCTCCCGTTCGTATTGAAGCCTTTCAAGGATCTTAAAGTGAACTGCTCTCTGTTTCTTGATAACCACTGATGTGATTTTTTCAGGTTCTAATTTCCAGAAATAGATAAACCATCCTGTCTGTTTATCCCTCACTTTTCTGAACGATGCAATTTCAAGATCTAAGAGTTTGTAGAGGGCTTTACGAACCTCATCTAATTTCACATCTAGTTGATCAGCTATCATCTCGTCTGTAACTTCCTCCTTCTCGTTGAAGAGGAGGATCGCGACCTTCTTTACTTCGGGCCCTGCAACGTCCTCAACCATATCTATGAGCGTTTGACGCTCTGCCTCACTGACGACCACGATTGATAACCTTTCCAGAGGCGATAGAAATATCTATCCCTCAATAAAATATACTCGGAACATTATAAAATCGTTTTCGTAATGACCTTAAAGATTGATTTGGAACTCCTCCCATCGGATAGGAAGATAGAGAATTCGGTGATAAGGGTCACTGTTGTGATACTATTTGTTCCTTAAAAGAAAGTAGTATTTAGTGGGGGGAGGGTAGTCGGGCACAAATGTACCCGACAAATATAGTTACTCACTTGAATTAATAAGAATTTCCTTTTATCCTAGGTTAAATTATCAAATCTTGAGTTTTCTTCTTCTCACAACTACGAGTGTACCGAAAATGCTGATAATTGCTACGGGGAATTCGAAGCCAGGTAGAGGGTTTTCAAGGGTCGGGGGACCAGTCACATTTCCATCAGTTGTTGAGGAATTCCCAACTGGATCTGAAGTAGTTGTTACTACAGAGGAACTATTCGTGTCCGTACCGTCGGAGGTTGAGCTTTCCGAAGAATTTCCTCCTGTTGAACCTTTACCAAATGTGGCATTGACAAACCAGATATAAGTGAAATCATAGGTGAATCCGTATTCTGATTTGATATATACATTAACATCATGCTCTCCATTCTGGGTGAATTGCACGGTGAAGATGTTATAGTAGGTCGACAGGGGTGAGAAAGATCTTCCGAGGTCATAGAATGAGATCTTGGATCCGTCCGGTTGAGTTATGTCGATGGTTATATCAACTATCTGGTAGAACGAATAGTTACTGTATACCTCTAGATTGAAGTCAACCATTTCGTGCTCTATCACAGTCCCATTGGCTGGATCGATTGTTCCACTCAGGTAACCCGCATAGACATCAACACGATTCGGATACGAGACATCAGTCGAAGAGAATTCATACTCAGACCCGTAATTGTCATAAATTACTAGGGACGCTACATCAATACTGACTACATCCAAGTATGTATATGGGCCCAAGTTGATGATTGCCTTATACATTCCTGGGCTCTGGTAATTTCCATAGAATGTCTCATTCCATGTGTTGTTATTCACATCAGTGAAGGTCGCAATAAGGTTAAAACTGCTAAAATCAGTAGCACTAGTCTCGACGATGAAATCAACAGATGTCCCAATCTTTGCGACCGACTTCGAGAAGTAGGATCTATCCATCAATGGTGAGCCAGTTCTGAAAAGAGAGATTTGAGGTGAAGTGTAGTTCGTGATATCGTAGAATTGGGTCCATGCCGATGCAATATCAGAAATTGACACTGAAGTGATAGTTAGGACTGATCCATTTCCGAATGAGATGTAGTCTTCAACCCTGAAGCTGTAGCTCAGTTCTGTGTCATTCACCACCTCCAAGCTTATGGACAGTGTTGTGATGTAATTTCCAGTGGCAGAATCAATTCTCGCCTGTATATTACCAGATTGTGCTGGAAGTGTGTTGTTTAGGTAAATTGATCCATAGACATAGTTCCCTGTATCATTTACGTTATTGTATCCTGATACAGAAATTGAGACGGGTTGTTTTTCAATGAGCTCGAAAGAGACGACTGGTTCCGTGTCAAGTGTTGAATCTACATTTCCTATATTATCTATGACATAGATCGAAGTAAGCGTATAGGTTCCGAGATTCTTGGAGGAATCCACCCATATGCTCGCTCTTGCTTCGCTGCTACTGATGTTATAGAAATACGCATCAATTATGCCACCTGCAGCATTATTAAACCTTAACCATGCATAGTTAAGACCTGATCCAGTCTCGAGGAACGTCATATCCATTATATTGTAACGTCCACGCTGCATGGTGCCTATAGTCGTAAGTGTCAGAATCTGCGGAGCCTCAGTATCGGGGTTTGTACCTACAATGTCAAAGCCCATGACATAGTCGGAGCCATTGTAGTAATCTCTTCCGTTCGTTGCCTTGTCAAAGAGGTAAATACTAGATGCAGAATGCCTACCCGGGAGATCATATGGAGATACCTTATAATATGCCAGATATTGCACACTTCCATCAGCATAGGTCTGATTCAGTGAGAAACTGAGGTAGAAGCTATTCTGCCATACTGTTCCGTTAAGCCAGTTAAGGTAGAATCCCTGATATGACTCTGGATTTGCATCAAGGAGAATAATCTCGAACTGAATGGTATCCCCAGCATAGAAAGTTGTCCCATTGGTGTCAAACGAGACAAGGGTCGGTGGACTACTATCAAAGTTCGTACCTGAAACCGTAAATGATGGACTGGTAAAGTCAGTGTTGTTGTAGAAATATTCCCCGTTATAATTTGTCAGAGATAGATAGATTGTATTAAAGAAAAATTCTCCAGATGGCCAGTAGTCTTGGATTATAAAATCGAATTGGGCAGTCGAGTTTGTATAGATCCAATCGATGTAATCAAAAAATCCAGAGGTTTGATTCTTGTAATACAGCCCCAAACCAACATAACTCAATGTATCATTAATGGTTAAGTCCACAGATCCTGTTATAACATCTCCTGGGACTCCATAAGTTTGGTCTATGTTGATCGCATTTATTTGAGAAGGTCCAGTTCCACTGTAAATAACCCCTGTCGAGCTATTCACAGATAGTACAAGTAATATTGTTAGGACTAAACCTAAACCCGCTTTGTTCATATTATATACAAGGTATTCATTCTTCTATTTAAAGCCTTAAGAATAAAACTAATCTGGGTATATTTCAATTGTTTTATGTGTGTTAATTGTAGAATACTTCTATACAAATACTCTGGATCTACGATTATTTTTACAGACATGTATGGATGCATTGTACATTATAGAATTTAGTTCGAGAAAGCAATAAACCAATATTCTATAGATCAACTGGCTTCCCGAGACTTGCACTCTCTAGAGCACTATTACAGAGTCTAACGGCATTTAGACCAACTTCGGGGCCAGCTTCGAATGGTCTATTCTCACGAGAGTTTGTCAAGAAATGCCTGATTTCTTCTGTTAGTGGTTCCTTAAAGGGAAGGGTCTGAGTAAAGGTTCCATTATCAACTAGCTGTCGGTCAAGATCAATATACTTACTGTGAAGAAGAATCTCTGATGGTTTCAGAAAATCGAGTGAAACAACTCCATTTGTCCCTTGAACAGCACATGTTCTT
>WAMJ01000290.1 GCA_015522385.1 Candidatus Heimdallarchaeota archaeon | reverse complement strand
TGGCCACCATCTCTCGAACTCCAGCTCTACGAATGGGATTGCGTCGTATCCGCCGAAGAAGAGGTAGATGAAGAGCAGGGAGTTCACCGTGAGGTGAATGTACTCCACCATCATGATCAGTGCGTATCTCCAGCCTGAGAACTCCGTTCTGGGTCCCATGACCAGCTCTGCTTCTGCCTCGGGGATATCGAATGGTATCCTCTCGGACTCTGCCACTCCTGCGATGAAGAAGACGAACCCGGTGAAAATACCGAGGAAACCGAGCTGAGGTGTGAAGAGGTTCCAACCTGCTCCAGCTTTCATCTGGTTCTCCGTGATAGTCATCAGGGAGAAGGAACCGTTGACGGCGATGATCGCGATACCGGAGAGGAACATCGGGATCTCATAGGCCAGTAGCTGACCAGCAGATCTGAATCCACCGATAAGTGCGTACTTCGAGTTGCTGCTCCATCCACCGATAAACATTGCAGGGGGGAAGAGGCTGAAAATAGCGAAGACGTATAGGATTCCTACACCGAAGTTAGCGCCGATTAGGTTCGTTCCCCAAGGGAGAGGTCCGAAGCTAATTATTGAAGTTATCGAGATTATAGCGATTGAGACAAAAAACCCTAGGCTATCAGCCCTCCTAGGCATGACATCCTCCTTGAAGATGAGCTTCAGGAGGTCAGCGGGGATTTGGAGTATACCCTTCCAGCCAACGTAGCTGGGGCCTCTCCTACCCTGCATCCTTGCCATGATCTTTCTCTCTACCCACGGACCGAAGAGCTGTTGGATCATTATCCACGATGCCAGAAGCAAAGTGGTGATAGACACAACAACCGGAACGATCATATTATCCGGTAGAAAGCTAAGCAGAGGTTGAATTAGCGGTTCATATACTGGCGAATCAGTCATGTAACAAGGCCATGCTCGACAATATCTATTAAAATCCTAGTTATTCTTACTCATAAAATTATGGAAATTAGGGGGATAACACATCTAATCAATATTACCCGGGATATACTATTTTGTCCTCATGATGATGTGGTATCCGAATTTGGTCTTGACAGGTTGGGAGATCTCACCGACATTCATCTTGAATGCCACCTCTTCAAATTCCTTGACCATCTGGCCCCTTCCGAACTCCCCCAGATTCCCACCCTTCTTCCTGCTTGGACAGGTTGAGTGCTCCTTTGCGAGCTGTGCAAAGTTTTTCTTGGTGACCATGTCCCTGATTTCCTGTGCCTCGGTGTACTTCTTCACGAGAATGTGTGATGCCTTGATCTTGTTACTCATATACTCATCTGCTTGTCTCGGAATTATAAGAAGTATTTGATCAAGGGAATGCATCACCTATTGACCGATAAGAGATCAACTCACTGTTCCAGCAAAGCTCTCACTCAATCCATGGAAGTATCTCAGGGAGTTCTCTCCACCACTCGTCATCGGGGTTGTCAAAACTCTGTACATGGGTGTGCCCTTTGGAATCATTAGCCCCCAAACCCTTGGCGAAGATACTCGTCCTCCCAGACTTTTCGAGGAACTCACTCCACGGGTTCTCCAATGGAATAGGGTTCCGTGCAAATATGATCCCGATGATCTCAGCATCATGGAGATTAAGCAGATGGTCAATATTCCAAAATAATTTCTTAGGAGAAGGTTTCTTGGTGTACTTAATTCCAATCTTATCGAATCTCTCGAGTAATGTTTCCCGTATCTTATGAGCAGCTCTATCCGGCGTCTTAGAGCAATGACGTTGTAGTCGATTCCCCAAGGTGGTCGATCCACGTCTTGCCAAGGCAGATCCGATGTAAAAGTACTCACCTGAAGCTACATGGATCACCCGCCCACCATCAAACCTACCAAATACGACGTCATGAGGGGTCTCTAATTTAATCCTCAACAGGTAAGTTCCATTCTGATGGGATTCTCCGATATCATATATTTCCATATCTCTTCCTCAATTTCAATGTATTAAGAAGCTGTGAAATAATACTGTATTAATGAGAGTATAATTTCTGTTTTGCGATATCCGTAGTCACAACAGTTAAAATCGATACATAAAGATTGGAATTCGGTTATTTGTTGTGTCCCGTCGAAAAGACTGTTCTATGTGGTTTGTGATGGATATTTTAGGTCAGAAATGGAATATTCCTATCTTACTTGAACTAATTAATGCAATGAACTCGAAGAGTAAGTCCCTTAACTATACCGATCTCCGTAATCTCATCCCTGACATCAGTACCAAGGTTCTGGCGATGCGATTGAAATTCCTTGTGGAGGAGGGGGTGGTGACCAAGATACCCAACGAGGTGACACCAAAGAAGGTGCGGTACAAGCTCTCAGAGAGTGGACGGGCCCTCATTCCTATTCTTGATGACCTGAGGAAGTGGAGCATACAGTACGGAGACTGTGATAACCAGACCTGTTTGATGGGAGTCTGCAGACATGCTGTCACCATCCAGACTGTCCTGAAGTAAAGGTAATTATACACACGTTGAGAGTTCAAAATGTGAAACTGGTCCTAAAGATCCACAGATCTCTGCGCAATCCAGAAGATCCAGAAGTAATCGAGCACCAAGGAGAAGGAATACTTAGGGCACTCATACTTCAGGCGGTTTCAAATCATGTCTTCATTAGGGATGTGCTTTTTGAAGGTGAAAGGCTTAAACCCGGAATACTCTACATCTACAATGGGACAGAACTCTCTTCCATGGGACTACTGGAGGAGCAGATTGAGGAGGATATGATCATCAAGATCGTTCCGATCCTCCACGGGGGATAATTATCTAATCTGGGGAGAGACCACTTCAAGTATACCTTTGAGCATGAGAGCAGGACCAATAATTTTCATCCGGAGCTTACCGAGGTAGGCACCAGTCTTTGCGGATAGAGTACACTCCAAGGTGTTGCTGGACAGAAGATCTACCCGTGAGATGGAGAGAACTGGAACTTTGTGATCCTCCTCACCCTCGTAGTAGAAGACGATGTGCGCATCCGTCACGATGAAGAACACTGGTCTTTGGTACTCGTAGTGCCCCGAGGTCTCCATGGGTTGATCGACATAGACAGCGACTCCCGAGTAGAGGAGACGGATCCCCGTGGTCTCCACCATCTCGATAATCTGTGAATCCGGCATCTTCCAGCTAGACAGTAGAATATTGTAGAATACCCTTGAAATCTCCGGACTCTCAATGGACAGGAGATTCTCGATGATTTTCCCTATTGGTGGTTGGAAGATCAGTATTCTCTCCCTCGAGAAGAGGACAACAATGTCATCTTCGATCGACAACTGAAGTATCACCACCTCATTGTTCGGACGGTTACGTGGAGAGAGAGAGTTGATCAGCTTGCCGAGGGTCTGCTTGTTTCCCGTGATCAGGTACTCGAAGTCATTGACGTCAAGTTCACGTACCTCAATGGAGGAGTACGTCACCCGGGTCTCGTCGACTGACTGCATGAACTCACTGAGCTCCTTCAGCTTTTCCTGTCCTTCGGCTATCTTGGAACTGAAATTCTGGAGGATTGAATTAAACACCTTCTCGGGAGGTACTGCAATGTACTTGGTCTTCTTTTCCCTCGATACCCGTCGAACGGCACCCATTCTCTCAAGATCCTTGAGCGTATCGTAGATCTTCGACCTGTTAATCCCCGAATTCTCGGCTATGGACGATCCCGTGGACTCACCCAGTGAGACCAGACTGATGTAAGCCCTGGCCTGCAGGTTGGTGAAGCCGAACTGGCTGATCGATGTCAAGAGCTCCACAAGCTCCGGGTGGTTCTCTGAGAAACTCAAAGTACCTCACCTACTTCGCGGGGCCAAGTGAAGCGCCACAGCCTTGGCAGAACTTCGCATCACTGAATTCTGCCTCCTCCCCGCAATAGGGGCAGATGAGTTTCGGAATATCCCCGGACGCGCTTATCGCTTGCTTCTCCTGTTTTTGTACAGGTTCTACATCAGATTTTGTGATTATGACCGGTTCTACCTTTACACTGGGATGATCTCCGTAGCTGACCACACCACTGCTGGGATCGAAGTGAGCGGGAAAGCCCTCGACGATGATCATCTGCAACAGGAGCCTCTTGAGCTTCCTAGTATCTGATTGATGTGGGATAAGCTCCTTCAGCTTGGTCAAAGATATGACCGGATACTGCGGGATGATGATACTCAGTGACTCCTTGATCTTCCTGTTTTCATTGTAGATCATGACTACAATGACGATAAGTACAAAACCACCAATGGATCCCGTGAAGAACCCGTCAAAGTCGGCTACTATTATTACTGAACCAATGAGGAAAAGCCCAATCTGCCAGTTGTAGGCATTTTCGAAGAATTCATAGAGGAAGAGGTTGTACCTACTCTCCGCAATAATCCGTCTCTTCTCTGGGTTGTTGAGGTAGACCAAACCCACAATGACGAAAATAAGCAATGTAAACTGTACAGTAACGTTAACTAACAAGATGATAACTTGGGGAGAGCTTGTATCAATCAAGCTGAGACTGATTGAGTTTGATACAAAGTCGATGATCCCCGAGATGAGAGCGAAGAGTAACATACCTATGAAGTACGGATGTACCTTTCTTTCTGCCATACACTATAGAATCAGTAAATGGATATATAAACCTAGTTCATTGTTCCCACACAGAGGGTAACAGTCACGCTAAGGACTGTCCACTTCGAATTATAGAATGAATGTGATTAATACCTCGAATCAGGTCTAGGAATGATGATATTTGAATATTGGTTCATGTTCTTCGTCTCAATCGCCGTCGCCACTATTGCCATGACTGTGGGAATAGGAGGTGCTGTTCTCTTCTCACCTGTCTTCATCATCCTCTTCCCACTAGTCAATGTGACACCAATAGACGCAGCTAACGCTTTCGGTGCTGCCCTCCTCACCGAGGTTGCAGGATTCTCCTCTGGGTTTGTGGGATATTACAGGAAGAAACTCATCGACTTTAAAACCGCCATGTACTTCCTGATGATCGGCGTTCCCTCCGTGATTATAGGTACAGTTCTCAAGCGCTCAGTCAACTCTGCAGTCCTCACGACTGGTTTTGCGGTCGGTATGATTCTCCTCTCGCTGTACGTCTTCGTCATGAGCAGGAACAAGGAGATCGATACTTCCAACGGTGTGATGAGATCAATCACAGACGGTGAAGGAAATATCCATGAGTACCTCGTCTGCAACCAGTACGAGGGGGGGATCCTAGCAGGTATCGGCTCGTTCGTCACAGGACTCATCAGCGTGGGGGTGGGTGAGACCGTCGTCTCCACCCTAAGGGGAAGATGCAATCTACCAATGGGGGTCGCTGCTGGAACCTCGGTTTTCGTGGTCATCGTCGTCGTCCTGACCTCTGCAGTGGTGGACGTCGCACTCGTAGGAATAGATGCAATACCATGGAATCTCGTCATGTTCACCGTCCCTGGTGTGCTCATCGGTGGACAGATCGGCGCAAGACTCTCCTCAAGAGTGAGCGAACATACCGCTGAGAGATTCCTCATCCTCCTCTTCATCTCTCTAGGATTGGTCATGGGATACATAGGGCTGAGCTCACTAGGAATTATCGGATAAGGGTATCTCTTGGCTGAAATTTTCAGATTAAGGGACGTGACATACAAGTTTAAATAGAAGAATAAGGGATTCATCATACTCAACAGGTGAAACAGTGGCAGGTCTGAAGATAACCAAACCCGATGGCACAATCGTCGAAGTCGACAAGTCAGCCATCGCTGCCATCCCCAAGGACGTCCTCCTGAGCCTGTTGACAGGTACACCGACCACTGCAGACGACAATGAACCCGAGGTGGAGATGAAGACCATGGACGACTTCATCAACGGGAGCAAGATCGACAAGTTCGCCTTCTTCCTCGTCTCACAGTACTCGCAGGGAATGACACTTACCACCCAAGATATCCACAAAGACTGGACACAGTTCATCGCCAAGGACAACTACGACCTGATGATCGGCAAGTCCAACCTTGCACAGTACCTCACCCGCATGTCGGAGAGGGGACTGCTCAGCAAGAACAAGAAGAAAGGCAAACAAATCACTTGGACTTTGGAGAAGCAACTCTACTTAGAGTATCAAAGCCTAGAGATCAGCGAGATCCAGATGCACCTTTCCCAAGAAATACGTTAGTACACAATTGTTTTTCAAATCACCATGAGAGCTCAATGTGATGAACAAGGAAGACCGGTTTGAACTCCTCGCTGAAAAGAACAGAGTCGCAGAGCTCGGGGGCGGTGAGAAGCGTATAGAGGCCCAGAGAGCCAAGGGCAAGATGACCGCGAGGGAGAGAATCGAGAAACTACTGGATCCCAACTCCTTCCAAGAGATTGACAAGTTTGTCGTCCATAGGACGGACAGCTTCGGTCTAGACAAGCAGAAGTACATGGGAGATGGTGTGGTCACCGGTTATGGAACAATCAACGGTAGGAATGTCTGTGTCTTCGCACAGGACTTCACGGTATTCGGAGGAGCATTGGGAGAGATGCACGCTCGGAAGATCCTGAAGGTTATGGATTTGGCCATGAAGACCGGGTCACCTATCATCGGCCTGAATGACTCCGCTGGCGCCCGCATCCAGGAGGGAGTGTCATCCCTTGCAGGATACGGTGACATCTTCAGGGCAAATGTCAAGGCCTCGGGAGTCATCCCCCAGATCAGTGTGATCATGGGACCGTGCGCCGGAGGCGCGGTCTACAGCCCGGCGCTCACCGACTTCGTCATCATGGTCA
>WAMJ01000289.1 GCA_015522385.1 Candidatus Heimdallarchaeota archaeon | reverse complement strand
AATGTTCGAAATGTCATCATAATTGGTGGCGGACCTTCGGGATACACCGCTGGAATCTATGCAGCAAGAGCAGAACTCAAACCCCTCCTTCTGGCAGGATATCAAGCGGGTGGTCAATTGATGTTGACCACAGAGGTCGAGAATTTCCCTGGCTTCAAGGATGGCATCCAAGGTCAAGATCTTATGGAGGAGATGAGGGCACAGGCTGCGAAATTTGGAGCTGAAATAATCAACGAGGATGTAACCGAAGTCGACTTTAGTCAGAGACCGTTCACTGTCAAGACATACAGCGCAGAGTACAAGGCACACTCGGTGATTATATCCACTGGAGCTAGTGCTCGGTGGTTAGGACTTGAATCAGAGAAGAGGCTCACCGGATCTGGGGTATCGTCCTGTGCAACTTGTGATGGGGCATTCTTCAAGGACAAGGTAGTCTGTGTCGTTGGCGGTGGTGATAGCGCCATGGAGGAGGCTTCATTCCTCACTCGATACGCCAAGAAAGTCTACATCATCCACAGAAGAGAGGGATTCAGGGCCTCCAAAATTATGCTTGACCGGGCCAAAGAGAATCCAAAGATTGAGTTCTTACTTAATAGAGTAGTTGAGGATATCTACTCCAAGAAGGACGGGTTCCTAGAATCTGTCACTGGAGTCAAGCTCAAGAATACAGTAACTGGAGAGTTTGAGGATCTTGATCTGGATGGTGTATTCATAGCAATTGGACATATACCCAATACAGGGATATTCAAGAATCAGATAGAATTGGATGACAAGGGATACGTACTCACACAGAAATACACCTACACAAATATCGAGGGTGTGTTCGCAGCGGGTGACGTCGTGGATACGAGATATCGACAAGCTATTACCGCTGCTGGTATGGGATGCCAAGCTGCTATCGATGCCACAAGGTGGTTGGAAGACCAAGGTATCCACACATGAGTAATACGTACCAAGGGAGAAAGTAGCTATCCAAGAGATCCTCGTGTTCTGGAAATTTATCAAGCTTATGCAGAAATAATCTTTACTCGACAGTTATCATAGTCATGGTTGAACGTATGTTCGACAGGTGCCTGAGTTTTGTGGTGGTCAGGGATCTTAATTCGTCATGGGTGTCTGCCTGTACTTTGACCACTATGTCGTAAATCCCATATACTATATTTGCTTCTACAACTCCTGGGATCTCTCTGAGTTTAGTAATTAGTTCCTCTTCCGAGGCGACATTTGCGTTAATTAGAATGAATGCGATTGGAATCTCTCTAGCCTCCTGATAATAATTACATGTCTTTGCGGAATTTAAGATTTTCTCAGGAATATAGAATTGAATATGACGAATCTCTTTATTCAATTTTATAACGAAGGGAATGACAGAGCGTTTGTGGAAAACTCGAATGACTGGGGTCGAATGGAGAGAAGTGCTGATACAAGGTACGACCTCTTCCAGACCTTTGTTGAGGATTCGGTGATTGTCGGTTTCCAACTAGCACTTGCTCCTATTCGTGGTTCTCGACCGCGAGAGCAGTATCCCAAAACAAAGACTAAGGTTATGCCCGAGTTATCTCCAGAGAATGTCCTGTCCCGTATTATCAGGGGAGGTGACGAGGCGGTTCTTATTTCCACGTCAAGGGAGTTCAAAGGAGATCCATTCAGTGCTCTTCCCGTCAAAATAGAGGATCTATCATCCGAAGAGGCAGTGAGTATCGTGAACCGTTTCTCCATTTTCTCAAGGGTGGACCCCTCGAACAGGAGGGGAGTAATGCTTGTAGTAGTTCCCACTGAGGTCTTGCAGTTCCCCCGGGACAGTCCCTCTGCCACCTCTGCAATTATTCGTGCAATCACGACCAGTGTTAGCGGTACATTTGATATCCACGGACCGATGAGACTAACGACATTCTTCAATATCGGGCCGAAGAGTGGTTCCTCTCTTATACAGTTGCATGCACAGGTCTATATCTTCGATGGACTGGAACATCGGGTTGGATCTACAGAGTATGTCTTCTTTAAGTCGTACGACTACCAGAAAATGCATGATATGTGCCTCGCGTGTCAACTGACAGAGAGGACATCTGCTAACCTTGCCGATGGTTTGGATGATCAGAGGTCTACATTCCTGAGATCTGATCTTGACTTGTGGGAGGATGAACACATGATCCTGCGATTGGCTTATGCCCCACTTCGCTATGCGCACCTACGGATTTTTCCTAAACGCCATATCGCACATATCGGGGATCTTACGGGTGAAGAATGTGACTCATTGGGATATGCCATAAGCCTTGGAGACTATCTTATGAAGGATATTCTTGGTTCATTCTGGGGCACAATACCTGAAGATGATCGATCGGTTATATTCAGGCAGCGTACTGACAGCGACTTCCACATGCTTGTTGACATGTTACCCGTGTACATGGGTCTGGGAGGTGCCGAGTTAATCATCCCATTATCAATACATAGTAAGAAACCAGAGCAGTTCGCAAAACTCATGCGGAAGACAATGGAAGATCTTCCAGATTACCTTCAAAGATAACCCGTATTCAGCGTCTGAACCTTAACTAATACTAAGTCATTTTTAAGCAAGACTCTGGATATTGTTTAGAAAATGGATCACAGTAGACCCACTCAACCTAAAATGCCGGACTACTTACCACCTGAGGTTAAACACGGAACCACCACCGTT
Organism: Candidatus Heimdallarchaeota archaeon; assembly: GCA_015522385.1. The sequence goes on along the minus strand of WAMJ01000289.1, from coordinate 46,378 downwards.
GCAGTGACCTTCAAGGGTGGGGTAGTTCTTGCTGCGGACAACAGAGCATCTGCTGGGTACATGGTAGCTTCACCAACTGCTAAGAAGCTCCATGTACTTTCAGAGAAGACTGCTATGTCGATCGCAGGAAGCGTCGCAGATGCTCAATACGTCATTAAGCTAATGCGAGCGGAGATCAATCTCTTCGAACTGAACAGAGGGAGAGAGATGGGAACATCCGCAATAGCCAACCTCCTCGGAAACGTCCTGTATGGACAGTACCGTAGGTATTTCCCCTATTTCATCGGACCTATCCTTGCGGGTGTGGACCAGAAGGGACCACATGTCTTCCCCATGGATATCGCCGGATCGATGACTGAGGAACCTTGGGCCTCCACCGGCTCTGGGTCTCCCTATGCCATAGGTGTCCTTGAGGCCATGTGGGAGCCGGATCTTGCAGAGGAGAAAGCTGTCAACATGACACTTCTTGCGCTACGATCAGCCATCAAGAAAGATATCGCAACTGGCGATGGAATGGATGTTCTAGTCATCACCGACAAGGGTATCAAGAAGCTAAGCAAGGAGGAAATAAAGAATTCTTTGGGTACGAGGTACCCCTTCAAGGAGTGATAAATTATGTGGAGTCCACCATCAGGATATGACAGAAGTACTACTATGTACTCTCCCCAAGGGAGAATAATTCAGACAGAATACGCAAGAGAGGCCATGAGAAGAGGATCCCTAAGTATAGGAATCAAATCCTCTGCAGGAGTGGTTCTTGCTGGGCACATCAGAACCTCTGAGCTTGACATCCCCAACCCCAAGATCGCAAAGATCGACGATAATTTTGCCTCAATCTTTGCAGGATTCGCTGCAGACGGTAGAGTGCTGATCAACAGGGCGAGAGTAGAGGCGCAGGTTCACAAGATGACCTACTCTGAGCCAGCTGATATCAAGTACATCGCGACCAAGCTCGCAGACTATGCGCACATGTTCACCCAGCAGGGTGGATTGCGACCACTGGGTATCGGACTACTCCTTGGAGGAATTGACTTCGATGGCGAACCCAGAATCTACTTTGTAAACCCAGGTGGAGGTCTTTTCGAGACGAAGGCTAAGGCTGTTGGGAGCGGTGATATCCAAGCAATGGAGTTCCTGATAGCCAATTACAAGGACGATCTCCCAATGGATGCGTTGATCAAATTGGCTAAAGATACAATTACCAACGCAGTTGCCAAGGATGAAGGTTCAGACTCCTTTGACCCAGAAAAGGACATCGAGCTCTGGTATATCGAGTCAGGGTCAGAAAACATTCCAACAGTAGAGTCAGTGTACTAATATCCAAAGTAAGAAAGAATATTTATACAGAGTAGATACCAGCAGATTAACGTTCTCAAATATGAACAAGGAGAATCTGAAATGAAGATAATTCTATTGCATTCGGACGAGTTCGAATATGAACCGAAGAAACGCGCAATCAAAGCAGCGGAAGAGATTGAACACGTTGCAGTCAAGGTCGACGAAGCCCTTGTTGCAATGATGGCTGGAGAAGATGGTGACCAAGATAACATCAAGGGCACAGCATCCAGATCAATAGACGAGATCACCAAGGTGGCCGATGAGCTCAAGGTGAAGAACATCGTCATCTACCCGTGGGTTCACCTCACCTCTAAGCCCAGCAGACCAGATATCGCCTTGACTATTATGAGAACGATCGAGAAGGAGTTGAAGGAGAGCAAGAAGTATGCGAAGGTCATTCGAGCTCCTTTCGGCTGGTACAAGGGATTCACCATCAAGGTGAAAGGACATCCACTTTCAGAGCTCAGTAGGGAATTCATACTGGGTAAGAGTGGGAAGGAAGAGGAACAGACAGAGATCGAGTCAAAGGCGATAGCTGCCGAGGACGAAGCCAAGCATGAGTTCTTCATCATGAAACCTGGAGGAGAGGTCATCCCGTACAAGGAGTATAAGTTCGAGAAGAAGTCAAACTTCCAGAACTTCTTCATCTATGAGATCCAGAAGAAGAGGGCAGCAGATAAGCCCCCTGCACACGTCGAACTGATGAAACGGTTGGAAATTGTGGACTACGAGCCAGCAAGTGATGCGGGAAACATGAGGTGGTACCCCTCGGGTTGGATCATGAAGCGTCTAATTGAGGATCACGTAACAAACACTCTCGTGGATGAGGGTGCATACTGCGTGGAGACTCCCATCATGTATAACTTCAAGCACCCTGCTCTCGAGTCCTATATGAACCGTTTCCCTGCGAGACAGTACACCATCCACAGTGGCTCCGAGGACTATTTCCTGCGATTCGCTGCATGCTTCGGACAGTTCCTAATAGCAGCAGATACTCAGATCTCGTACAAGAACCTACCTCTGAAACTGTTTGAGATGACACACTATAGCTTCAGGAGGGAGCAGAGAGGTGAGCTCTCAGCTCTGAGACGACTCCGAACATTTTCCATGCCCGATCAGCATACTCTAGTCTCCGATATGGAGATGGCAAGGATGGAGTTTAAGAAACAGTATGAGCTCTGTGTTCAGATGATGTCTGACTTCGAACTAGAATATGAAGCAGTATTCAGATTCCAGACGGACTTCTACAATGAGAACAAGGATTGGGTTGAGTCAATGATCGATCTCATCAACCGTCCTGTGATGCTTGAGCTTTTTGACAAGAGATATGCTTACTTCGTCTGTAAGTTTGAGTTTAATGTCATAGACGGTCAGAAGAAGGCAGCGGCCCTCTCGACAGTTCAGATTGATGTGGAGAATGGTGAGAGATTTGGAATTAAGTATATAGATTCGGAGGGTGCAGAGAAGACTCCACTCGTCCTCCATGCTTCTATGAGTGGCGCCGTAGAAAGAGTAATTTACGGTATTCTTGAACAGGCTGCCATGAAAATTAAAAAAGGTGAGAAACCAAGCTTACCGTTTTGGTTATCACCTGTTCAGGTCAGATTGTGCCCTGTCACTGATGCACAGCTAGAGTACAGCGTTGAACTCATGAAAGACCTGCACGCTCAGGGTGTCAGAGCAGATATCGATGACAGGGGTGAGAGGGTTGGTAAGATGATCAGGGACGCAGGACGCTCGTGGGTTCCGTATGTCTTTGTTGTTGGAGACAAAGAGATAGAGACGGGAGAACTTGAAGCAAATCTGAGGGACGGTTCTAAGAAGCGCTTCAAACGAAAGACTCTCGCAAAGCAGCTTGCAAAGTTGAATAAGGGTTACCCATCAAGGGCGCTCCCCATGTCCCCCTATCTCTCGAAGAGACCCATCTTCCATTCTTAGGTACTGTCCACTAGTTCAATCTTGCATTAATTCAATATTAGTCAAGATCGTACTGGCTGATTTTTTCCTTAGCTTCAGTCAAGGTGACGACGCCTGATCTGCGGGTGATGAATTTGAGATTATTTGGTTTGCAGATTATCACCAAGTTGAGGTTCTTGGCCTTCTTGAGCTTTGGGGGTGCCTCTATCAGTCTGACCTTGCCCGAGTGGATCTGTACACTTGAACCCACGGTCAGGGTTGAGTCCAGAGACATAGTTGGGTCGACAATCCCAATGAGATTCATGGTCTGCCAGTCGATGACAGTCACCAGTATGACATCGCCAATCCTTGTAAACTTGGTGTGCTCAGCTGAGATGACATCCAAGAATCCCCTTAGAGAAGTTGGTAGGCTAGCCACAGATTTCGCCCTCTTGATGATCACATCTGGACTCGCTCTCTCTTTGAGCTCAAGTCTTCTGTAGTAGGGGTCGAGCGGGACATCCTTTGCATTCTTCTCAATGTATTTCATGATATCAAAGATCGTAGGTTCAACTGGGGTGTTACTACTCTGGTATGCAAAATGCAATGGGAGTAATACCTCCATGACAGCGTAGATCAGTCCAGTGATCTTCGAATTGACCGCCATGTAAATAGCCTGTTCGAGGAGCAACCATGCGAACTTCGGTTTTCCCACATTGATGAACTGGTATCCCAATTGCATTGTGAATTGCACTTCATTGAAGTCCTTGACTGTTGCAGTTTCCTCCGCTTTTTGATTGGCAATGACTGCGGATAGTATGCCGAAGGTCCGGATCAACTCGATGACATCCCCTCTGCCTTTCTCACTACATTTTGCATGAAATGCTGGGGTGAAGTAAATCTTCAATCTTGATATCTGTTGTGAGAGGAAAAAGAGCAGGATACGCTGGAGGTGAACTTCCATTTCAAGCTTATCTGCGATCTCCTTGATTTCAAAGACGAGGAGTAGTAGCAAATCAACCGCCGCTTCTGCTTCCTGTAAATTATGGTGACTGAGTGCCACTGTAGATTGTAGCAGGAGTATATGCGCCAAGGTGGTAAGAGCCCCTTTGTAAACTGAATCAGTCTCGGGAACTCCAAGTAACCTTACCTCTGAGCAGTGGTCCAGAAGCTTGTGGGATGCTATCTCCAGCTCATGGAACAGTTTGTGCTGACTTCCACTTTCCATCATGTCGATGTAGAGATCCAGATCCTTCCGATAACCCATTGTCATCTCAAAGAGTTCCTTGTACTCGGGGAATTTGTGCTCCTTGGAAATAACGGGTACCTCCTCAACATCTTCTTGCGTATCGGTTATTCTACTCTCCCTGACCACTTTCAGAGCGGAATCCATGATTGCTTGTATCCTTATGACCGGGTCGTAGACATTCTGGCTCTTGACCGAGTAACTTATCTCCTCCTCGAAAAGATCCTTGTAACACTCTTCAAGGAAAATCCGATCCTCTGTCAATTCCACTTGATCGAGGAGCCAAATTGCAAAGGCGCTATTCATGAATGTCTTGATTCCTAGTTTGTCGGATATCTGGATAAGTTTCAGATCAGAGGACACCAAAGGAATCCCTTCCTTATCGGCCACATACGCTACTGAGACATCAGGGGTTTGTGGAAGTGAACCGACCTTTCGTTTGATCTGCTTTTCATAGTTCTCCAGCTTCTTTGAATTAACAGTGTAGACCTCACAGTGGGGGCTGATTACTCGCTCCATGTACCATCTCATTTCGCGGACAACGTAGTTAGAGAGTACAATTTTAATCTTCAGCCGTCTGAAGATTTCATTCAATTGTTTAAACCGGTCAGTATTTGTGGAGAATAATGTGATGAAAAAATTTGTATCGATGGTTACCTTCTGCATGGTCTTCTCCTCTCCGAAGGTAGGTAGAAATATTAGGCTTGTGGATTATGTTCGTCACAAGAGGTGTTGAGAATTTGCAATAATCATTTTGATAATAGAATTTAGATTACTATCTGGGGGTATAACTTATATTTACTAAATTCGTAGAAAGTTTGTACTTACTGAGTGGTAGCTCAATATTTGTAGATTAAACGTCTAGTGTAAGTATTGTTTAAATACTTAGGAAGTACAAGAAAGGTGAGAACCGACATGTCTAAAGATAATAAACCGGCAGAAGTTACATTGGCAAAGATGACCGTAATCTCGGAACAAGAACCAATCAAATTACCAGACAGCTTCATTGACGCACTAAAACCAGAAGGAAGATCACACGCTGTTATCATCTTAGCACCAAGCTCCAAGATCGTGAGGATTATCCCAACGAACTCAGACACTGTTGCTAAGATCAACATTAACATCGCCAAGTTGTCACCTGATTTTCTGAGACAGATGGGGTCTATATTCATCTCTCTGGGGATTAAGACACTGTACTCAACTGGTCTCTGTTTTACCCAAGATACTTGTGTCTATGAGGGCTACTTTGATTCAACTGAGTTGAACGAGATTTCCACTGATGACATCAAGAATGAATTTCTTGCCATTCCTGGTGTCAGCACTGTGACCATCGACATGCTCACCGTTTGAAATGCTTATTCCCACCTGCCCGAGATGTGGTTCTAACAGGATTGTTACCTCTAAAAGAGACCTTTCAGATGGGGGTGCGCATCCCCACGACGGGAGGGTCGAACATGTCTATATCGAATTTTCCTGTCTTAGCTGTAGGAACCGATGGAAAACCAAGGTCACTTGATTTTCCAGATTACCCTACCAGTTACCTCTTCAGTGTCTATCCATCCGAAGTCCCTGCTGTCTGTACTGTAACTTTTGTTGTCCCCGATCATCCATAGTTTCGAACCCTTTACCTTACTCACCCGCTTGATCATCTCTTTGTTACCCTTGTTGAAGACAACTAGGTCTCCGTTTTTGACCCTGCGAGTTAGTCTCAATAAGACATAGTCTCCCTCTCTTAGAGTGGGTTCCATGCTTTTTCCTTTTACTTTGAACAGTTTAAATGGGAATAATCTCATTCTGGAACTACCAATTCTCCGCCCGATGGGAAGTTGGACGGAACCCTCTTGGTGCTCTTCCCCTTGATCTGCCAGAAGATCTCAGCAAATCTCTGGACTTTGGCGAGAAGGTCAAGCGCTTTTTGCTTATCAGCGGTCTGTCTTGCTCCCGATCCAGCCTTCATGATATCCCAGACAAGACCTTGAAGTTCGGGAAACTGCTGTGCGTGCTCTGGTTTCATGAAATCACCCCAGATCACCCTAACCTCATGTTTGGCCAGTTCACCGTGCTCCTCCTTGGTTGCAATGTACCTTGACAATTTGTGGTCGTAGTCGGGGGAGTTCTTATCGAGCCCCGCAATTAGATCATCCATCCTCACAACGGTGTGTGCAGCAACCTGTGCCTGATAGGGGTCATAGATCCCACATGGGATATCACAGTGGGCAGATACCTCACTGATGTTCATCTTGTTTAGCAATGTCTTTATGAAACTCATTATCTACATCTCCGTGGGCAAACTATATGCCCAACCGAATTTAATTACTAAATGGTTGATATAAATCTTTTGGATGCCGCAATTAAGAATTATTGGAAGTCAACAGATCCTGGTTGAGGGTTATGATCTCCATGAGATTTCAGCTCGATTTTGCCAAAACGTTCCTCATACTGCTTTACTTGCTTGTTCATCCATTCTGCCATACTCTTGAATGCAACCGGGGTCATTCTGATCTTTACTCGTGGTTTTCTCTTGACCTCAGAGACACGAAGTTGAGGAGTGAACCCTGCACTCTCGAATACAGGGTCTTCGACGTATGGTATTACTGTCGCACCGAGAGGAGACATTCCCCCGAATACTCCTGTAATAAAAATCTCTGGGATATCGTCGCTGTCATCATAGACGATTTTGGGCATGTGGGCCATATTCTGAGGATGAAAGTGTAGACTAAGAATATTTCTCTCTTTGAACTCGGTGTTGTTCTGAATTCAGCGATGTATTGAATGTATTTGATAGTTTTTAAGCTATGATTGGAAAATTGTATTATGGATTCATACTATTCTCACTACAGATCAAATCACATGACGACTCCAGATTTTCAACAAAATAGAGGTAGCCCCCACTTCTCTCAACGGGGTTATACTTCTGGAGAAGAGCGTGATGAACGACAACAAGTACGGAATTAGTTTCGGGGGAGATGGCAATTTCTCAAACGAAAACCACTTTCGAGAACTATATTCCAACAGTGCTTGTTAACCGTTGGAATGAGCTACGTAAGAAGCTGTATGACCTTGCTTCTAATCATAACAAGGACGAGCTTATTTCAAATCTTTTTGAATTGAGGGAGAAGCACACCGCGGTTCCTACACTTTCGGTTATCACAAAGTTCACTGGGTTTGACGTGGCTATTCACCGAATTAGCAAGTGGCGGTGGAAAGCCAAAAAGAAGGGTAACCTGCAGTCAGACAGTGAGCTCATCGGACTAATTGGCGCAGAATTGATGGTCATTCATGCGATCGCGGAGTCTGTGAAGCACGGACTTTTCGAGATTCGGGGTGATGATATCTATGAGACGATAGAAGGGAAAAAGCACTTTGACACGGTGAACTCATACAATGTCGAGGTCACCGGATCACGAATGGATGTAGCGAGGAAGAGATTCTCTATTGAACGTCAGACAAAGTCAAACCGTGAATTAGATCCAAAATACAGGATTCCGAGTGTTAGGAGACTATACTGGGACAATACCATTCTGATGATTCTTAGGTCACCCCTTACTTTCTACAGAGCCATGAAGAAGCTTGACGAGGAAGAGCAGAAGAAATTAATCGACTTCCACAATAAGCTTATGCAGAAGACGGATAATCACCGATCTGGAGTCAAGATTGTCCGAGTTCCGAGGAAGGCAAAGATCGTGAAGATCCTTGACCGTTTGATGGTAAATCCAAAGAATGATGACTCACGTCCACAGTTTTATGCAGGAACACGGAGAAAAAGTTCCAATCGTGACAGGGTTGAGTACGAGATTGGGATTGGTGCGCTCACGATGTTCATCATCTTTCTTTCTGGATTCAATCAGGATCACCTCAATGAGAAAGCATTTAGAGCAGAGGAGGCTGTAAGGGACATTATTGAGAGTTCTGGATACTGGGTGGTGGTTGACACCAACTCTGAGATCACCTCTGAAGATGGCGAAGCACTCACCGAGATTGATATTGTCGCCAAATCCAAAAACCCCTTGGAGGATGGAGAACACGCTTGGGTGCATTGTGAGGTTAAAGATTATAGCTATTGGCAGGGATGGATATTTGGGCAGAGTATTTCCAATAGGAGGCAGTACTTTGAGAAGGCAGTTGACAAGCTCCCAATCAAGGAGAAGTTCATTCGTGAGAAGCACAACTGCAAGAATTTGACTTCGATAATTATTACCAGTGTACCTGAGGTCTTCGAGGAGGTCAAAGGTACAAAGCTCGTGTACCTTACCGATCTCTTCAAGACTTTGGCAGAGCTTGAAAATAGGAAATATACTCCATTCAAGAACAACAGTGGTGGGAATTTCTTCCTCAGGTACTATGGGAGATATATCAAGGATTTGGAACAGGCTGAGAAGATCAGAGAGAAACTCAAAGTCTCAAAGAGAAGAACTAAAGAGCTCAAATCTGAGCTCAAATCACTCCGAAAATCATTTGATGAACTCAAGATAGTGCTCACGAATGTTGAGTCCTCCATCAGGACAATAAAGGTCTCGGAGAAGCTTGCAAAGAAGCGATTGGTTCGAGATGATGGAACTCGACACTTCCAGCTAGAAGAGGATGTTCGGTCTATCCAGAATGATCTGAGGCTGAAGGAGAAGGAGTACAAGAGGATAAAGCTTGAGCTTCTCCGGAAGAAGGACGCTTACAAAGAGTGCAAGAAGTTTATCGAGAACGAGGAAAGGAAGACGAGGAACTACCAGACACAGATTTCTAGACTCCTTGCTCCCCGGTCGATATAGTCATTCCGAGAATTCTAATACCACGTTATCTCATATAATCTGTATGGTTGATCAAACTGTTGTTTCCGAGGTTATCAAGAGATTGAGAGAGGAGTATCCTGAATCCAAGACCTCTCTGGATTTTGAAGATCCCTATCAACTTCTGGTGGGGACCATGCTCTCCGCCCAGACTACCGATAAGGCTGTAAACAAGGCGACGCCTAAACTCTTCGCAGACTATCCGACAATACTCTCTCTTGCTGATGCAGAGCCAGAAGATATTGTACCGTATATCAAATCAATTGGTCTGTACAATAACAAAGCAAAGAATTTAGTCAAAATGGCGAGGATGGTCAAGGATGAATATAACGGAGAAATTCCCCAAACTATGAAAGACCTGACGAGACTTCCAGGTGTAGGGAGAAAGACGGCCAATGTTGTACTTGGGAACGCCTTCGGGATTCCAGACAGTGGGATCACAATAGACACGCACATGATACGTGTCATGAATCTTCTTGGATGGGCTGAGGGTAAGAATGCGGTAAAGATCGAGAGGGACCTAATGAAGGTCATCCCCGTTGACGACTGGGTTGATATCACTCATCTTATAATCGATCACGGACGAGCAGTCTGTAAAGCAGGGAGACCCCAGTGCGATCGTTGTGTGCTCTCCGACCTGTGCCCATCCTGTCAAGTGAAAAATTCTTGAGTTAATATGAAAGTGCTGAAACTTTGAATAGAGGTCTTCTACCTATCATTATTCATAATAATGATTTGTCAAAATCAATCTAATGAGATATCTTTATCTTTTTAACAGTCTGAACGGAACAAAGAACGAATCCAATTAAAAATGGCATTAAGAGCTTGGCTACATGTTCTTTTTGCAAACAGCAACAGGATTTATGGTGTTACTATGGAAGACGCAGCAAGCAACGTATTACTCAAACTCGATGATCTGCACACATACTTCTTCACTGAAGATGGTGTGGTGAAGGCGGTGGACGGAGTTACTTTCGACGTCAAGGAAGGTGAAGTCCTTGGTTTGGTAGGGGAATCCGGTTCTGGAAAAACAGTTACTGCAATGTCAATTCTCAATCTCATCCCTCAACCACCGGGTAAGATTGTAGGTGGAGACATACTCTGGAAGGGTAAATCACTCCTCGATCTCCCGGACAGTGAACTGAGGACGATTCGTGGAAATCAGATCGCAGTGGTATTCCAAGATCCGATGACATCTCTTAATCCTGTCCTTACAATCGGTAAACAGATCATGGAAGCCATCATCCTCCACCAACAGGTAAGCGAGGAAGAGGCTGAGGACAAAACCATTACACTTCTGGAACTTGTCGGTATCCCTGACGCTGCCAAGAGGGTTGGTGACTATCCATGGCAGTTCTCTGGTGGTATGAGACAAAGGGTTATGATCGCATTGGCACTATCCTGTAATCCTGACCTCCTCATTGCCGACGAGCCTACGACAGCACTTGATGTAACTATCCAAGCACAGGTGCTTAAACTAATGAGGGAACTAAAGGAGAAATTCCAGACGTCAATCATCCTGATTACCCACGATATCGGTGTCATCGCAGAGATGTGTGACCGGGTTGCAGTGATGTATGCTGGAAACATAGTCGAAATCGCTGATGTCTATACCATCTTCAAGAACCCCAAACACCCCTACACAGTCGGTCTCCTTGGGGCAATCCCCAGTGTGGATTCCAAGAGGGAAGAAGAGCTACAGACTATCCCCGGTTCTATCCCCAATCTAATTTCTCCTCCGTCTGGATGCAGGTTCCATCCAAGGTGTACCAAGGCTATGCCAGAATGTTCAACCACAGTTCCTGCTACCATTGAGCTATCTCCAGGTCACCATGTGAGATGTCTTCTTTATGACAATTCACCAATGAAATAATCTTATTCTGAAAAATATTATCCAAACCTAAAAATAAAGGCAGGGGTTGTCAGATCTCATTTATAACTGATTTTCGAACTTTATGAATCCTTTAGGTAAAGGTATGAACCATTAAAAAGGTCTAAACGAGATACGTTTTCGAGGTTTGTCGTATTGTCGACTGATAATGAAATTAATACTATGGAAGATTCTAGTACTTCAGATACCAAGAAGAACGTTTCTGGCTATCACGATGAAGTAGTTCTCAGTGTAAGAAATCTCAGGAAATACTACCCGGTTGAAGGAGGGTACTTCTTCACCAGAAAGATTGCTGATATCAAGGCAGTTGATGGTGTATCCTTTGACCTCCATAAGGGTGAGACCCTTGGGCTTGTTGGAGAATCTGGATGTGGAAAGTCAACCATTGCTCGAACTCTGACCTTCCTTTACAAGCCAACAGCTGGAGAGGTATGGTTCAAAGGTGTGGATCTGAGAACACTGAGTAGGGGCGAGTTACGAGCAAATGCAAAGGAGCTTACTATGGTATTCCAAGATCCTGCGGCTTCGCTTGATCCTAGATTTACGGTTATGCAGTCAATCCTCGAGCCACTTGAGATCCACAACCTTGTGGATGAAAGGGAGAAATACGGGATTGTTCGAGATCTCCTGATCAGGGTCGGACTATCACCCCACCATGCTTATCGGTACCCTCATGAACTCTCTGGTGGTCAGCAACAGAGGGTTGGAATAGCACGTGCATTGACTATGCAGCCACAGGTCATCCTGCTTGACGAGCCAGTGTCCGCACTTGATGTATCGGTGAGGGCATCAATTATCAACCTGCTCATTCAGCTCCAGGATGATTTCTCCTTCTCCTACATCTTCATCGCACACGACCTCTCTGTCGTCAAGAAAATCAGTCACACCGTTGCTGTTATGTACCTCGGGAAGATTATGGAGATTGGTGATGTGAATGACGTGTATAACAATGCACTACATCCCTACACACAAGCACTCATGTCTGCCATTCCCATACCAGATCCTACAGTCAAGAAAGAGAGAATCGAACTCAAGGGAGAAGTGCCCACACCCATCAATCCTCCCGCAGGTTGTAGGTTCTGTACAAGGTGCAGGTTTGTGAGGCAGAAGTGCTTCCTTGAAGAACCTGAGTTAATCGAATTTGAGAACAATCACAAGGTAGCATGCCATTTTGCTAAGGAAATTAACGAAGGTACACACAAATTAGCTGATGATGTCGCAGATGAGGAGCTTCAGAAGCAGAGAGGCTTAATCTGATATTTTTACACTTCGATATTTCGTACTCCTTATATTTGTCTAAAATATTACCAACTTAACAGGTGAATTATTTGGTCTTAGAAGAATTCTTTGTGTTCATTGAAAGGTTACTCGAATATACCCCAGTTATTGTCCTCCCGTTCATTGTGCTCGGAGTGTGGGCATTTCTGTTCTACAATGGTAGTCCAGTCTTTACGCAAATCGTTATCCAAGGTTTCTGGTTATTACTAGCATTACCCATGTTGGTCATGATTGGGCTCTCAGTTGTGTTGCTTGCATTTGCACTCCCATTACAGAACAACCCAGAGATCTTCGATGCCTTTGGTCAAATCATCGTTGTCCTCTTTTTCGGAATCACGTTCATCCTTGAGTACATCTATATCTCGAGATTGATTGCAAGAATTGAGGAGAAGGAGCAGATGAGTATCTGGGCAGTTATCAAGCGTTCATTCGATGCAGACTATCGAAAATCAATAAAGGCAAAGAAACAAGCCACTCTTGAAGAGAACCGCTCATTCTTCGACCAGATAACGGATCTGAATGCCAAGAAGAGGGAGGAGGAGAAGGCTGCCAAGGAGAGGCTAAGAACAGTCCTTCTCAAGGGTGAAGACAGCACATCTACAAACGAAACAAGCTCCGAGTAAGGGTAAGAATGTTCTCTATAGATCGACAGAAATTCACCTATGGTCTGAGAATTTCGTTCATTATTGCCCTAATCATTCAGGTTATTGCAATTCTTCTCTGGATGATAATCGTCAGGAATATTTACACCTACCCTTTCATGCTCATCAATCTGGGGCTCGGTGGTTTGGCGTTGATAATTGCGGGTGCGCTTGGTCCCGGAAGGTTCAAACAGCAGTTCCCCTTTGTCCTCTACTCCCCACGTGATGGAGGGACATACTCAAAATTTGTCAAGGTGGCCGCTTATAGAGTAGACCCCGAGATAGAGAAAGTGAATCTAATGATCAATGGCTCGGTCTACGATGAGCTAGAGTTTAGGGATGACCACACGATTGAGAAGGTATACAGACAGAAGGATATACTAGATGGTGAGGTCAACTTCATATGGCTCGAATCGGGCGATCTGAAAAGTAACAAGTCGTTAATGACATTCTATGATCCCGATGACTTCACGGAGGAAGAAGTTGCGGAGATTGAGAAAAGTGAGCTCGATTTCGAGAAGAAGTATACTATCCAAGAAGCCCGCCAAAAATATTTGGAGGACAGGGGTGCCAATGTCGGGAGTTTATCACTTGGAATAATCACTGCTGGTCTCGTTCTGATATTCTCGAATCTAGTGACCTCGTATATCTACTCTCTATTTTGATGTTAAACCTTTCATATTTCCTGCAAGACTGTAAATCCCCTCAACAAGAACTGGATGACCGTAAACCAGATCATTGAGGTTGGTCCAACCCAATCCGTTCTCCATGGCGAGCACGATCATCTGGACAAGGCTACCAGTTCTCTCTCCCCAGAGATGGGCCCCGAGTATCTCATCGGAACCTTTCCTTCCTACACCTTTCAGGATACCGTCCCAATCATCAACAATCATCGACTTCCCGAGCCATTTGTTTCTATACTTGTAAGTCACGACGTCATCTCCATATTTTTCACGAGCCTGTTCCTCGGTCATTCCCACTGAGGCGAATTCTGGCTGAACGAATGCTATCCGTGGTAACACTTTCTCAGGCATTGGACTCCACTTGGTCCGGTCGTTTTTGGACATTTTGAAGTTCTTCAATAGAAGGCCTGACTGGTAGGATGCCCAATTCGTGAACATAGGATTCCCCCTTACATCTCCTATTGCGAATATCCCCTCTTGAGAAGTCTGCAAGTATTCGTCTACCTTTATTGCTCCTCTCTCAACCTCGACACCTGCAGACTCAAGATTTAGACCTTCTATATTTGGGCGTCTTCCTGTAGCTACAAGGAGGGCATCCCCTGTATACTCGCCTTTGTGAGGACCGTCGTTTAATGTTACCGTGAATTCATACGAACCATCATCCAGTTTCTTCTCCGAGACTTTGTCCACAAACTTGCCAGTGAAAATCTTCATCCCCTTTTTCTCCAAGTACTCCTGGATAATGTCGGACATCTCAAAATCCTCCGCGTTGGCAAAGATGTGTGGGAATCCCTCAAATACTGTGACCTCCGATCCAAGCTCGTGGAACAATTGGCCAAACTCAAGACCAATACGTCCAGCTCCAATAATGAGCAATCGCTTTGGAACCTCTTCAATTTCAAGGACCTCTCGGCTGGTTATGTAATGGACTTCCCTTAGTCCCTTTACTGGGGGAATAAAGCTCTTGCTCCCGGTGGCAATAACTATGATGTCTGCAGAATAGAGCTCTTCAGCGCCGTCATCCTTAACCACTTTGATGGTGTTCTTGTCCACTAATGAGCCGAATCCCCTAATTACTCTCCCCTTGGCTCTCTCTTCTACATGTCGCAGAGTCCCTGAGCGAATCCTCTCGACGATCCTCTCCTTGTGTACTTTTGCCTGCTGGAAATCACCGGTCATTTTCACCTTCTCTATGAGTGCCTTTGTAGGAATACACCCTGTGCAGATGCATGTACCTCCAAAATGATTTTCGACGTCCTTCTCGACGATTGCAGTCTTCCATCCGGCGTTGTGCATTGCCACAGCAACTCGTCTTCCTGCCGAGCCACTCCCGATAGAGATCAGATCAAAGTGTTCAACTGTCATATTGGAGTATCCGCTATCAAGTGTTAATAAGATGGCCTTTGGTATATATGAGTTAGCAAGTAATTGAGGTAGGAAGTCAGATTGTTACGAGATCAAGAGGTGTCTTGCAGATGGGGCACTTGTCCTCGCTTTCAGGTGAGAATAACCAGTTGACAAGATGGTTGTAGTGGAAGAGATTGTTACATTCTGGACAAGCGGTAAGGTCTATTTTGATCTCTCCCATGCAAATCGCACACTTCAGTGTCTTGCCTGTCCTCGTCTTTACCTGTTTCATCACACTGTTACCGGAGCTGACGAATCTGTGGCCACAGCTGGAGCAGAACTTTGCAGCTATGGCTATTCGTTTCTGACAACTGGGACATTCTTTTGTATTGTTGACCACGGCATTTCCACACTTGGGACAGAATCGTGCAGAGGATTTGACAGTGCTTTTGCACTTCTGACAAACTGGCACAGTTTCTGTATAACATCTCACCTAATAGCTTTTGTTATGGCAATAATTATGATCTAAAGTATTAAATAGAATAGAGCAGTATAAGTTCCTAATGAGTAGTCAGGTTAAGTCAGAATCGGCAACGTCCAACACAGAGATGGTTGTCTGTTACCTTTGTGAGACAGAGATGCCCAAGGACAAGTCGTTCGAGATACCTCTAACAACTGGAGGAACAGTGAGAGTTCATCCATCCTGCTTCGAATTCTACATGAGCCAAACTCAGGCTGCTTCTGCGTGTGGGAGCTGTAGTGGCGACGCAGGTTGCTGTGGTTAATAGTCATACAATTGATAAACTCCATCCCATCTGTATATCTATGGCGGTTTCATCGGTTGATATCAGAGCACTGGTGTATGAGCTTCAGGACGAAGTTGTCGGCTCTTGGATAGTAAATATTTACCACCTCCCATCGGGGATATTCATTTTCAAATTGAGAATGCCTGAGAAAGGAGTACGTTTTCTCCTCGTGGAACCGGGTAAGAGAATCCACCTCACGGAGTTCAACAGAACCATGCCTAAGGAACCTAGCCCTTTCGGTAAGACACTTCGAACCCATCTTAGGGACAGACGGATCAATGATTTCGAGCAGGTTCACTTGGACAGGATTGTAAAGATGACCGTAGGTGCTGACGATGGGAGGTTGCTCGTGATAGAATTATTTGGTGAAGGGAATATAATACTCGTCCACAATCCGTCAAAGAAGATACTAGGTGCACTCAAGTATCGGAAGATGAGGGACAGGGACATCCATCCTGGGAAACCGTTTGAGTTACCTCCCCCGCCAACACGTAACTTTCTCAAGGATGGTATTGATGGGTTAGATGACTTTCTGGCTGCTGAACCAAAACTCTTCAGGGCCATCAACGACTGGTTGAGCCTTGGTCCTGAGTACTCTAGGCTTGTCTTAAGAGAGGCTGGTGTCAAGACCAAGAAGAGTGCAGAACTCAGCGATGATGACAAGGAGAGGATCAGGGAGGAAGCTTCCAGACTACGTAATAGACTTTTAGAAAATGATTACAACCCAGTTGTCCTTCTTGATGAGGAGGAGGATGATACTGATGAGACCCATGATTCTGACTCTGAAGAGATAACAGTGGAGGTCGAAGAGGACGAGCAATGGAATGACGAATCTCTCCTCTTCAAACCCGAACAGGTGGTCAAGATCATGCCTTGGAAGCAGCAGGAAATAGAGGGGACGACAGTCCTTGAGGTTCCGTCACTTTGGAAAGCTTACGATATCTACTACTCTTCTCAGGAAGACCATAGTATGATCTCTGAAGAGACCGAGCAGATGGAGACGGAGGTTGATCGACTCCGACGGAGGCTAAAGGATCAAGAGGATCACAAGCGCAATATGGAGTTGCAGGCAGCTCAGTTGAGGAAGGAAGGTGAAGCCCTGTTTTTGTCCTACTCCGAGGTAGATGAACTTCTGACTACGATAAAGACCGCCCGGCATAAGAAGGTTCCTTGGGAGACGATTATAGAAAAACTTGAGGGTGCAAAGGAGAAGGGAATGCCCGCAGCATCCATTATGGAATCAATAGACCCCAAGAAAGCCAAGGTCAAGGTCAAACTCCCTTACGAAGGTGATTTCATCAAGATGACCCTCGATTTCAGACAGACTGTGAATGACATAGCTAATGCTAAGTATGAGCTAGCCAAGAAGCAGGAGAAGAGGGCAAAAGGTGCAGTCATCGCGATCAATATGACCTTGGAAAAAATCAAAGAAGCAGAGCAGACGGTTTCGGAGAAGCAGGTAGAGATGGCTGCGAAAGTGACCATCCTGAAGCGCCGTCGCAGATGGTACGAGAAATGGTTGTGGATGCAGTCACCTGATGGTACCATTGTGGTAGGTGGTAAGGATGCAGCTACGAATGAGAGGCTTGTGAAGAAGTACATGGATGACGACGATATGTTTCTTCATGCAGATATCCATGGTGCCCCGTTTGTGGTTATCAAACTCGATGGTAGGAAAGCATCTGACTTGACAAAACGTGTTGCTGGCTGCTTGGGAGTGTGCTTCTCTTCTGCATGGAAGGGGAAAAGGACGACGGCGGATGCCTTCCTCCTCCCTCCAGACCAAGTCTCACTCACTGCTCCGTCTGGCGAATTCCTCCCCAAGGGTTCAATCATGATGTACGGTACAAAGGAATTTATCCGAGATATTGAGCTACGGCTTTATTTGGGAATAATACTCGAGGCCAATTGGGCAAGATTAATCTGTGGACCAATTGAGTGCATGGAAAAAGCTGATCTAATTGTGGAAATTATACCTGGCGACGTACCTCGCGGAAAGACTGCGAAGATGATCCGTCAGAAATTCGCAGCCATGGTCGAAGGCGCTGATCTAATGAAAATACAGGCATTAGACGTTGGTGAATTCGCGAACTTTGTTCCTGACAGCTCGAACATAGTCTCCTTTAAGGATTTACGATCAAATAAATAGTCAAGTTTATGTTGGCAGTTAATGCTGATTTCAAATTATTGATACTGGAACGATTCAATGGACTCCCTATAAGATTCCATTAGGTCTTCACGTATTTCTTCTGGAATACTGTCTGAAGTCTCTTCAACTTCAATAATCTCAGTTATCTCATTTTCCTTATGTTCGATTTCATCGCTGAGGACGTACACCTCTGCCTTCTTCTTGGTCAACCTAGCTGTGTATTCACAGTCTCTGCACTTAAGCACGGTCTTCTTACCTACTTTGTCTACGATTAGCAAACTATCACATTCTGGGCAAAATTCCATATTTCTTTTCACCTCTTTACTATTCTATGTTTTCGTGCTCTTCCTTCCAAAAACATCGATTATTACGAATAATGGCCTTCGATACTTATAAGGAATTGCAATTAAAACCAATAGCTAGCGTCTCTAGAGGAACAATTTCAGTAAAATAGATTTAATAAGTGGGATCAATACTATTACCAGTACATATCAACCCACAATACTGAATGCAGAATTCAGCCAATCACATTTAATTTGTCTCACAATAATCTCGAACAAGGCATTGATTGTTCGTATCTCGTATGGAGATTTATTATTAAGTGAAAATGTATTACATTCTTACACCATCAAAAAAGGTATTATATCTATCCTCCCTACTCGAACTGTGCTCAACTCAGTTCAGCGCTCACTGCTCTCCATTCTTCAGGATGAGACAAGATGCAAGATCCTAAGGATCCTTGCTGATTACAGTGTGCATCCTGAGGTATTAGTACAGGAGACTGGAGTGTCGAGAACCGCGATTGAAAAGCATCTCAAACAGCTCTTGAACTATGGTATTCTTGAACGAAGAGCACAGACATACCCTCGATTACGATACGTCTATAGTCTGACATCTGAAGCTGAGGTTCTAATTGAGCTTATTTCATCTGCGACAGATCAATTTGTGGATAGCGTCAGGGAGAAGTGGGAAGAGGATCTATCCCAGATCGAGCAGGGATATGTTTTTGGTGCCTTGCAGAAGGAGGAATTTGAGAAGATCAAGGGAGACTTTGTGGACAGGATCCAGAACATGACGCCCAAAGACGAAGAAGATTAAGATATTTTGAGGGATAATTGACAGGTTATAACAACGATTTATATTGCAGAGGGAGAATAGGAAATTGTAATATGTCTAACTACTTTCTAAAGATATCACTTCTAGGCGATGGAGCAGTTGGGAAAACGAGTCTTAGGGAGCGTTTCATGGGTCGTGGATTCAGGAAAGAACACATGATGACTATCGGTGCGGATTTCGCTGCATATGATCGGGAGATGGTTGCTCCCTCTGGGGAGCAGTACAAAACCACTTTCCAAATATGGGATATGGCTGGGCAAGATACTTTCCAATCAGTTAGGTCTCGATTCTTCAAGGGCTCTATGGGTGCACTCTGCGTCTTTGATGTCACACGCCGTGATTCATTCCTTCATATGACGCAATGGATAGAGGAACTCTGGAGAAACAATGGTAGGGGTGTTATTCCGATAACAATTTTGGGAAATAAGGCAGATTTACGAGACAGGAACTCTGTGTCTGCAGCAGAAGCCCAGCGATATGCAGACGCCATATCCCAGAACACTCGTGCAAAGGGATTTGAGGTCGTCTACATGGACACTTCAGCCAAGGAAGGTCTGAACGTTGAGAATGCTTTCGACACCTTGGGGTTGACTATTATCTCAATGTTAAAATCTGGAAATATGAGGATGGGTGGCTAGTCGATCTCTGGATAGAGATTATCCTTTGTGGTCAGTTGAGTTCTCCTTCGTCTAATGTATTGAGCAATCACACCTGCTAATAAAATTACATCAACTGTTAGTAGAGATACCTGCACTTCAAATCTACTTGCAAACTCAATGGATTTCCCAATAATACTGGGTGTGAATTTCTCGATGATAATCCCTGTTGATGAACGAACGGTTAGGAATAGTGAGTTATCCGATCCTTGAAAATAATTATACCTCCCTCCTCGATTTGATACTTGGAAGTCAGGGGGAAAATTGGCATAGAGTGGTTGGATCTCCGGGTACTTTTCTGGGGTTATGAAAAAACCTAAAATCAATCTATTCGTCTCGTATTCCCTGCCAATAAGTTCTATGAAACCTACCCTGTCGTACATCTCGTGGTTATTTAGTATATAGAAGTCCTGAGAATTAAGAATTCCCGTGGCCATCTTGAATGTAGTTTCAGTCTTTGTCTCTGTGTTAACAAAGGAGAGTATGAAATTCGATGTGTCGACACTAAGGATAATTGAGTAGAAGTTATTACTAACCTGTGCGAATCTTCTGTCGATATTTGCTTCTTCTGATGGAAGTGTGTGGTCCGAAAGGTCGTATTTGTTGAACAGAGTCTCCATAGAGTTTTTCTGTGGATTATATCTCTTTATGAACGCCATGGTGTCGGTATACTCGTTCACACCTGATACTCTGAAGACAAAATCCGTTCCCCACGTGGCTATCTCATTGATCTGTTGAGCTCCAAAACTATCGCTAGAAGAGAATATATACTTGTTCTGTCCCATTATCTCTCCATTCTCGTACTTTAAAAAGAGAAATGCATCTCGGTACCCAAGCCCCTCAAAGAACCCTCCAACTTTGAGAACGAAGAATAAAGCTTCTTTTACTCTAGTAGTCGAGGACGAAAAGTAGAGATACGATATTGAGTCGAGCCCAAATGTAGATGTGACGCTAATAAAGGATTCAGGTACTCTCCCTTTCATGACATAGACATTTGTGTCTATTATTTTTAGTTGGACTTCTCTAGAGATAAGGAGCTGATCGCTGATATCCGTTGACAATTTCACCTTATTCTGCTTCTGAAAATTCGAATCGTAGCTGTCTATCTCCGCTTCTGAAGAGGAATAGTTTGAGCTATATACAAATCCTGAATCTAGGAGGAAGGGTTTGAAAAATGGATTTGATTTCCTCTCAAGCTCAAATATCTGGTTTTCCCTATCTGTAGTGGAGTTGAATACTGAAGATAATCTTGACAAACCTAAACTAGTTCCTGTTGCCAATAGGAGTAAAACGGAGATAGTGCCCCATTTAACTAATGATCGCTTCACGAGGATCTATTGTAGTACAAACTAATAAATATTGCTAATAGAGGTTACTGATTTGATTTTTCAGTATCATGCTTTGGGAAATAGTTCTAACTTCCTAGGTTCATCAGTTGATTTTACTAACCGAGTGATTAGATAGACAACAACCAGATCGAACATAATTAAAACAGTTGAACTTATCGGTGTCCCAATAACTGCGGTATTGCCATCATCGTGAGTATAGAGCACCATTGCAGTTATAATATCAGTACGTTTGAAGAAGTACACAACAAAATCCCGTAGAGGACTAATTAACATCTCGGTGCTCTGTAGATCTAAATTATTAACCTCCATACCTAGCTCTTCCATTGAAACGTTGTATGGACGTACCCCCCAATCATCTAACTGAAATCCGAGTAGCCATCCATCATCAATCTTCCCTGGATAGGTTGGGACAAATGCAAAGGTATCGAGCTCAATAACATCTAGATACTCTTCAATTCCGATGATAGCCCCTCTTTTGTTAAATGCAATGTTCTTACCTGAGTAGTAGTCACCAAGAAAGTCAAATGATTTGTTGTAGAAGGAGTATTTGTACCCATCAAGGTTATTTTCTGAAATATAATACTCCTTGTCTTTGAAAAACAAGGTGTAATACTTCACCAATGAACTAGGGGTGCCAAAATGTCTAGTATCTATCGTCGATAACTGTTGCATGCTAGATCCGTTATACTCATAATAATTTGCGAGGAAAGTATTATTCAAATCTATGTTAATCCCTATCACAAATGAATCCGCTCTGATCTGAACCAGTTCAATCTCCCAATTTGGTATGTAGTAGACACCATCTATACTCTCCATTATTAATGATTCATCCCACGACATCAGGGCTATTGCACCATCCAAGGCACCATTCGTGTATTGGTAGTATGCAGACACTATGATCCAAGGTCTTCCTTTGTAGTAAACCACAGGTCCCGCACTCGTCTTGTCTATCTCCACCCCGTGTTCTTCATAGAAGAAAGTGGTGAAATTGTATGAAGCTACAACCTCACCATTCTGGATAATATCCATATTGTCATATCCGTTGATGGTTGTTATCCCAAATTGGGTTTCCATTGATATCACCTCAAGTCGGTCATATGACTTATTGACATCAATGTATCCGAGAATCTCTAACTCTTTTGAGTAGAACTCAAATTTGTCCTCACCCCCGATCTTTATCTCTCTGAAGAATGTGTCACCTCTCACAGAAAGAGAGAATGAATTCAGAGGAGATGTATCCAAATTTAGATCCTTCACGTGATTCACATCTTGTATCATATCGTTCACAATCTGCGGTCTGACAAAGTTGATAAAGTTGGGAACAAGAAGCGCGAGGACAATGATCCCAGCTATGACCATTCGCGTCTGGTGTCTCATTAAACCTCAAACAAAGAGATGCATGGAACTATTTATTTATTCTCTCTTCTCCTGTTTTCGAAGTTCCTCAACTCTCCTATCTATCATCTTTATGTCCTCCTTTGATCCTGCCTGAAGTTTGAGACTAAGAAGAAGCCCAATGTCTTGAAATTTATCAATGATTGACTGTTTGATATCGATATCGTCAATATATATCCAGATGGAGAAGAGTGAGTCTTGATCTTTTATTCGCTCAATTATTGTTATTCTAAGTTTCATCGGGAGGTTTCCTCTGACCACCCAATCTGCAAGCTTAGGATCATAGCTGTGCGGTAACATTTTGACCGCACTGATTCTAGCCATCTGGCACTTTGCCTCCTCGAAAATTCTATAATTTAGCTCCGGATGCTTAATCTTCCTCGGGATTTCCAACCCAATTGTACTGTCCTCAGTCTCCAGTGCGATCTCCATCAGACTTTCTATGGAATGTATTTTGTTAATTACCTCAAGTGTCGTACTTGTTGGTAGTGATTTATCCCTCAATATTTCTAGGAAGTAATCCTGATTTGCTGCAAGTCGGTATATTGCTTCTTCCCTGCACTCGTATGATTTACTTGTACTGATTAATTCTTTCAGGTAGTCTCCCTTCAATCCCCTGATTAGACGTGGAATATAACTCGGATGGATGTCTTGGAGGAGCAGTCTCAACCGAAGATCGCTGTCCTTGATTTTCTCGATCTCCTCCAATATCTCATTTCGAGGTGAGTGAAAAAGTGCGTCGAGCAACTCGTTCTCGTCCATTATAGTAGACAATCATGACAGACTTATTTCAAGGTTGTGAGGGTTGAAAGTAATTGTTGTGATAACTTATCCGCGAACAATGGTATTATATTCTCAAGTATAAAGAAGACTTATGGCAGGATCCTATGGAAAAATGCTACACGTAGACCTCACAAAAGGAGAGGTATCGGATTACAATGTGCCTGAAGAGTATTCACGTCTCTATCTTGGAGGGAAAGCTCTCGCAGCACGTTTATTGTTTGATTTTATACCCGAGGGTGCAGACCCACTCTCTGAATCTAATTCCGTAATCATAACTACTGGTCCCCTAGTTGGACACAATGTCATGGGATCAGGAAGATACCTTGTTATGACTAAGTCACCGCTTTCTAAATTCATCGCAGAAGCGTACGGAGGTGGCTATTTTCCATACGCACTCAAAGGCACTGGATATGACGGTGTGATACTCACTGGTAAGTCACCTAAGCCAGTCCTCCTCGAAATGGTCGATGGAAATGTTGAACTTGTAGACGCATCTGAGTACTGGGGTAAAGGAGTGTTCTTCACACATGACTCCCTTATTGAAAAGTATGGTAAGAAAGCCAGAACGATGCTAATTGGTCCTGCAGGTGAAAATCTTGTGAGATTCGCTGCCATCATAAATGATAAGGATCGTGCAGCTGCAAGAGGTGGTGTAGGTGCCGTGCTCGGTTCGAAACTGTTCAAGGGTATTGTCGCCAAAGGATCCCAGAAAGCAGAGTTGAAGGATCCCGCTGAGTTCAAGAATATCAACAAGGTGTATCGTGATGGTCTGGTCAAAGGCGTAAAGATGAAAGAACGATTTGGAGTCCTCGGGACATCTGGTGGGATCCCATCACTGCATAAGATGTCAATTCTTCCAACCAAGAACTTCAAATACGGTAAGTTTGAGGATCACGACAAGATCTCTGGACAGTTTATGGAAGAGTCCGGTTTACTGGTGGGAAGGGAGACGTGCTCTGCATGTCTGACATACTGCAAGAGAGTCATCGAAGGTGAGTATGGTGGGGAGAAACTAATACCCAATGGGAGTTCTCTCGAATACGAGACTCTAGCTGGTTTTGGATCTATGCTCCTGAACAATGAGATTAAGGCAATTGGTTTAGCAAACCAGTTGTGTAACGATTTGGGTATAGACACAATTTCTGCTGGTGGGTCGCTCGCATTCACCATGGAAGCCACCGAGAGAGGTCTAGGTGAGAAACTTGGAGTTGAAATCCAGTGGGGTGACCGAGACAAGGTCATTGAGGCACTTCACAAGATCGCTAAACGTGAGGACTATGGGGATGTTATTGCTGAAGGTGTGATGAGGATGGCCGAAAAGATTGGAGGGCAGGAATTTGCGATGCACGCCAAGGGACTTGAGATTGCATACCATGAACCCCGTGGGAAGAAAGGTCTGGGTCTGTCCTATGCAGTTTCGAGCAGAGGCGGTTCTCACATGGAGGGATTCCATGACACTATAGTGATGAGAGAAGGTGCGAATCCTGCTCTTGGTGCAGAAAAAGCCTACTCCAGATTTGATATAGATGGCAAAGCTCCATTAGTTGCAAAATTCGAAGATGTACGTTCATTCACTAACAGTCTTGTGATTTGCAGTTTTGATGTTGTTGCCACAGGTTCCAAGCAGAATATCGACTATCTCCTCGAGCTGACGAATGCTGCGACAGGCTACGATCTGAGCTTTGAAGACATGTTAGAAGTGGGTGCTCGATCTACAAATCTTATGCGGCTGTTTGCCATCCGTGAAGGTCTTACTAAAAACGATGATGACCTTCCATATCGTTTCAAGCACGAAAGTATTCACTACGGTGATGATGGTGATCAGTTGATATCAGAGGAAGAGTTAGAGACAATGCTCTCTGAGTACTACACTGCTAGAGGGTGGGATGATATTGGGCGACCTACAGAGGAGACTATACAACGATTAAAAATTGACCTCTAATGAATCTATGGATTCCATGGTGGAACACTCTCTAAGTTGAGTGAGTCTTCTTTAAGTAGTGGTACAGACTTGATCCAAGTTACCACTGTAGTTATAATGAAAGCGTAAAATGGAAGGGGAAGAATGATTAATGATCCAAACATCACTATATTGAAGATGGGATCAGTTGCTAGTATCGTGGATGTAATGGGATCCTGCAACATTTCTGTTGAAATTTGAATCCCAAATTTTGTCAAGTATCCTGCGACCCCAATATTCATAATGAAGAGAGGGATATACCTTACCTTGGTGGTGATCAAAGAAATGAGAAGTGATGTCGCATAAGCCAAGAGAGCCACTGCTATTAGCTGAACACCCTTATCAAAGAAGACATTCATTCTCCCAAATATCATCTCGTAGAAGACTACCATAACCAACACTGATATTGTCATTCCAATTACTGCAATAGCTCCCCCAATGATAATGAGGTGTAACGTGTTCAATTTCTTAAAATTTGATAGGGGTACAATAAGTTCTACCATACAACTAAACATTATTTACTAATATTAAAACATGTGCATCATTATTGTTCATATATTGGAAATAAGGTTTACAATATGAGCAGGGGGCATAAGGACGTGAACCCTCAATTTCAGCCTAGTCTATAACAATTCTTGACTTTGTCACAGACTATTCTACGATGCATATTGATATACACAATAGTTCATTTTGACGGACATGAAACCATAGGCTCTTTATTTGATTTGAATTCTAAAAATTATGGTAGAAATAGGAGATACTGCACCATCAGCAGTGATATGGAAGACCAATCCTGATGGAGAGACCGAGAAGCAATTCGATCTGAACTCTGCTTACTCCAATGGAACAACTGTACTTTACTTCTTCCCAGGAGCATTCACTGGTGTGTGTACAAATTCATCGTGTGATCTCCGAGATCAGTTCAAAGACTTTGCAGAACTTAAGGCACAACTCTTTGGGATTTCAGTTGATCTCCCGTTCTCACAGGGGGTCTTCATGAAACAGAATGAGCTTAATTATCCTCTTCTTTCAGATTTTAACAAGGAGCTTATCTCCAAGTTCGGAATAGTAGATGATGATTTCGTTGGGTTCAAAGGAGTTGCAAAACGGTCTCTGTTCCTCGTCAAGGACAAGAAAATCGCATTTAAGTGGGTTGCTGACGTTCCCACTGACTACCCTCCATTTGCTGATCTCAAAGAGGCTTTGAATTAACTATAGTTATCCGATTTTCTAAGAATAAAGATATTAAATAAAGTGTGGAATTATAGCTATTGAAGAATATTTTCACCGAAGAGGTTCTAGACGATTTTGAGAAACGAGCTCCGGAACTCTCAACATACCTTGACAAATATCGACAGAGGATGGTATTGGTTCCGAATTTCAAGGACCCAGCCACCTATCTAATCAAAACAATTATCCATCAACAGCTCTCGTTGAGAGCTGCTTCGGCCATTGAGCAGAAATTCGAGAATATCTTTGGCCAGATGGAATTGAAGGATATTGTGAACTCTGACCTGCAACAGATGAGGGAGTGTGGTCTCTCGAAGTCTAAATGTGATTATGTAAAGAATGTTGCCAAGGCATTCTACGACGGAGAATTGGCTGGTATGAACAATATTGCTGTTTACAAGGACATGACGACAAAGCAAATTCGGAGGAAGTTCACAAGTGTTAGGGGAATAGGAGAATGGACCGCACACATGTTCTGTATTTTTAATCTTGGGAAGCTGGACGTCCTTGCCTCAGCAGATCTTGGAGTGAAAAAAGGAATCAAGATTATGTATGATCTGGAAAAATTACCCACTCCAAAGATTGTCAAGCAGACGGCCAAACATTGGGGTGATCTAGCTACAGTGGGGACATTTCTCAGCTGGAGAGTATTGGATGGATCTACCTAAGCTCTCAAAAACTTCTGATCGACAACCAATTAGATGAGTGAGCAACCAGCGATACTCGTGAGGTTACAGATTCCAGATGAGTACAGGATCGGAGCCGTTCAGCTTGGAATCAACGACCTGTTGTTTCACCTCGAGAAAAGACCCGCCGTTCTATTCAACTTCTACGCTCAGAGGATTGGGGTAGAGGTAAAGGAGTTCAAGTACACTCCTCAATTAGGGTATTTTGTTGATATTGAGAACAGGATTGCAACACACATGTTCGAGTGCAAGGGTGTGGCGAGGAGGGACACGATCTTTGAGGACAAGTACCTTCAACCCCTTGTCCCCGAGAAATACAGATTTACATTCTTCAACAAGAAGGATGCGGAAAGAAGCTATATCATCCCGATTACCAATATTGAGGAGGTCGAACCTATCCCTATCTCCCAGTTCAAACTTTGGGATGCATCAGGGAATGTTTCTCCTAGTGACGTTCTCCACCATCCTCGGCCAGTTCATACCCTGCATTGATTAATGACCTAAGACTAGCTGAACTTTTTTAATTAAATAGGGCAAGCTACATGTGTGAACAGAAAAATCCTGTCGGTCTTCATAGTTCTCATCCTCTCCACTCAGTTTGTTCAAACTGCTCGTGGACTTAATACTGGTCCTGTTAATGCCTCCCTAAATGGAAAAAATCTTTTGACCTCAATCGAGATTAAGTACTGGGGATTCAACGCTGATGATGTCGGGGGAATTGACTACGTCAAGTCATTCGTCCAAGAGAGTAACTTTGCGGAGGAAGAAGAACCAGGGCAATATTACACCAAGGCCTACTCGTCATACAAAGGCGCATTCTTCTGGACGATCGTGAACAATATTGACTACAGGGTGAAATACGCAAGCACGAGCGAGTACCAAGACATGCTGTCGATTTTTAGAGATGCCTCACAGAATTCATCATTGGCAGGGAGGTACTTCATTAACGGTACTACCGAGGATATCCCTGGGATTAGAATACCCGACAGTGCAGCGTCTCAGTACCTCGAGGTCTTCTCAGATTCTGACGCTACTTATACCATTCACGTCCTCAACCTTCAAACACTTGACGATGCAGCTAACAACATTACTCACTGGTTCTACAACAATCCTTCCTTAATCTATAATGATGGAGGGTCAGATTTCAGAAATGCTGGTATCGTAAGTGATTATTCTTTGTTCTTTGATCCAACCGCATTCGTACCCGGAATGACTGGTACTCACTTGAATCTTAAGAGGTGGCAGGATCTCGGTCTATCAGATCGTAAGAACTACCTCCGATCCTCAATCAATAATCTCGTGGAGCAGGCAATTATGGGATCACCATACTCGAATCCTTACGGTCTTCCCAAACTGAATGAGTTCTCTATCCACTCTGCTCAAGTTGTTCTTATCAACACCTCCAAACCATACGCTAGTGAGGTGATCAGCTCGGTGAGTCCGACATACCACGCGAAGGTCTTTAGCCTATTCGATTTTGTATCGGAAAAGAGCAGTAGAACTGCTGTCATAGATATTAACTCTGTTCCTGGAATTAAGAACTACATCTACGATAATCTTGTAGAAGTCAACGGAAGTAAGCTATTCGTGGTGACGAATGCGGCTTCAGACTTTCTGAAGAATACTATTAGAAATACCAAGACAGGACTTTATCGTGAATGGCCAACTGGGTATTTCTACCTTAATATGATGTGGGCTTTTGACGAGGAGATTCAAGTAGTCTACGAGAGGAATGGGCAATACTACCCGTACAATCAGGAGATTGTGGGGTTGGGCATACTAGATACCTCATCGTGGGCTAAGATGAGCATACTTAACCGATCAACCATATCTCTGACGAACCTGATGCTTCGAACCATAGGTCAAGTTATGGGGCTTCACTACACAGAGGAGGGACCATCTCTATTCATAGAGACTCCGATGTCGTCTTATCTTGACGACAAGAATGGTATAATCAACTTCAATAGTTTCAACAAACTTCAGATTATGAGGAAGTACTCCGTAATTGCGAATATCTCCGTAACTGGTATTCTCAATGACTACCGAGAGGAGCTTAAGAAGAAGAACTACGATTTCATCCCCCACGATGAGCTGGACAAGGCAGAGTTGATCAGGATAAATGCAACTATTCTGTGGCAGGACGGATTCTTCACCGAGGCCACCGCTATGTACCTCGATGCGTATTCCACGTTGCTCAATGCGATCCAAGAAGTCAATTCTAAAATCAGTGGGCTTGGGAACGGTATATACTGGCTGATCGGTCTAGTGAGTCTGGTTGGTATTATGAGCATCCTCACGAGTTACGAACGCCGGAAAAGAAAGACTATTCCCCGCGATGCGGTCTCAGGAGTACCTCTCGAGTGGATTGACACCAATCTGAAATAGTTTTTATTTTGACATTGAACGATCTATACACAAAATAAAGTCCCAACTCAGTGAGGTCTGTGTTGTATACTTATTCCCGTCAGGAGGTACATAGCTATGCCAATCTACCTGATTTGAGAGATCCAACTGGGGGTCGATCACGAGTGGAGAACCCCGATCTCTGGTTGGCCTCAAAAATTAATTCCACACTCAAGGAAGGCTTCGCATCCGATGTGTATTGGGAGAAGATGCAGCTAGAGCCTGAGAGACAGAGAAGATTTATTGAAGGAGTCAGAAATCACTCGTGGAATAGACAACACATGGGAGCGATGGTCGTTGCCAATACAGATATCGAGCTAAAGGTCTCATCTCTTGTCTCAAATGCAATTACATTGGGAAAATTCTACAAGATCCAGCAACAGACTCGGAGAAGCGTTGTTCTAAAGGAGGTGGCATCTAACCCCTTTCTTGATAAGCATCCCGATGTCCGTTCCTCGTACAACGAGCGGTTTGAGTGGTATAGGTCAATAGTAGATCCCCGCAAAGGATCGATCAAGGGTTTCGATAGGTATGTCCAAGATGCTTTCAAGATACTTCCACTCTCCACGATGACACGAATCATAGGAAACTGGGATCTCCGAACTGTCAAGGGCTACTCCAGATGGCGGAATATCGAATATCTCCCAGAGAGTGTGCGGAATTTCTCTTCCATGTTGAACTCCAGTGTACAGCAGGAGTATCCCATTTTCTTCGAGAGCTATCTGCTCGATGAACGGGAGACAGCCGAGGACAGTAACCTAGTCCTTCAGATGGCAGAGAGGATTGGTAGTACTGATATTATGGACGAACCGATGCTCTGGTACAAGGACCATTCCTTCCTCCTTCCTGAAAATAGGTACTTCGAGAGAATCTATAAGGAGCATAGGTTGGAGTCCAGACTTTCGTCCAGTCAATCCGATGCGATATTCATCTCATCGTCTAACCCGTTCAATCTTGAAGTAAATGACCTGCTTAACCTGTTCAGGGAGAAGTCTGAAGAATTGAAGTCACCGCTGGAGATGACTACCCTCTCATTTGTGAGCCGTCTGGATCTATCGGGAGCGATAGACACTTGGAGACACACTCGGAATAACCGAATAGTTCAACCGATCTACCACGCACTTGACAACCCCGCTATCGCAGTTCCAGAGCTATTCAACCGCAGGAGTGAAGGAGATGTCATCGAAGAGTTTCTCCGAATGTCAAAGGATGCTGTTGATCTTCATCACCAGTTGGTGAAAGAAGGCGTTCCACCCCAAGAAGCAATAGATGTTCTTCCGCACTCATTGATGCTTATGCAGTACGAAACCATGGATCTCTTCTCGTTCCTGAACCTCGTGGGACTAAGGACATGTACTCACGCCCGCCCTGAGGTTCAAAGATGGTCCAAGAGCATGCTCAGAAGCCTTGGGGAGAGCGATACATTCTCAGGCATACATAATGTTTTGGGCGAGGGTATTCTAGCACACGCCCTGATGAAAGGTTATTGCGGTGAACTAGGTGGTTGTAAGGCTTGCGGGAAGGATATTGTCTATCTACCTGACCCATTCAAGTAGTCATACCTTCTTCTTCTTCTTCATCGGATCGTTCAGAAGCACAAAGTCTTCGATGAGGATTTTATTTGCAACTTCATTCTCCATTCCCTTGATAATGAGAGTTTTATAGAATGTGGCTCTACAGTCCACACAGTACCTTTTCTTGGTCTTCTTGTTGAGGTAGATGAGGTCTCGAGCCCCGTTCTTTCCACAGTGATCACAAAACACACCTCCTCTGATTGCTGTGTACTCTTTAGAGAGGCAGCTATCACATTTTCCTTCGTTTCTGGGTGATGCAATGGGTTTCATGCAAGACTTACAGAAGTACTGTCCAGGTAATGGCATTGAATAATCATTTACACTTGGTGGTAATAATACTTTGCAAAGGTAGACCCTAGCCAAGCCAATATCCAAATAATACCTATAACCCTGTATACTGTGGGTTACCTTATTGACGGAATGAGAATTTCTGATCACGACTATGGAGTACTCAGAGATATAGCCTCATCTCTTGGAACTTCCTTCAAACTACAGACTCATCTGGAGAAAAACTTGGATACAGTCGTTATCAAGTTCAAACATATAGCAGAGATTGGAATATACAGCAAGGACTGCATGACAATTCTACCACACATTGAAAAATTAGAACAACTGACCCAGCTCGTCCTACATAACTGCAGAATTGGCTCCGTTGGATTCACTGATTCTATGGTAAAACTGGAAATACTGGATCTATCGTACAATAAGCTTACTGGTGTTCCCACACTTTTTCTCCCTCACCTCCTCTCCCTCGATCTGAGGGTTAATTCAATTTCGAGTATAGAACTTCCCAAATCCGAGAAACTGAAGGTGGTTGTACTTGCTGATAATTCTATAGAAGCCTTCCCAGATCTTCCTAGAAGTGTGGAATTCCTCAACCTTCGAAATAATTCCATCAGAGAACTTCCCGACGACTTGGCGAAGCTATTTCCTCGATTAAGGGTTCTCATACTTGATAACAATAAAATCTCATCGCTCCCCGATCTTCCAATATCTCTTGAATTCCTCTCAATCGCACGAAATAGCCTGTCTGGTGACCTTGATCTCAGGGGTAGCAATCTGCTACGTCTGGAGGCAAGTGCGAACCCTCTATCTGATTTAAAGCTCCCCTCATCACTGAAGTTCCTTTCGTGCGTCACAGAATCACTTCAGCTTGTAGATCCTAAGGGACAATATCCCCATATTGAGAAGTATAGGCTTTGACAACTATCAAGAATTCAAATTAATTGCTATTTAGATAAGCTTCTTTCTGCGTACAACAAAGACCACTGCGATCATTCCGAGGAAAACGGGTGCGATTGCGAGTGGTGCAGGTGTCTCCTCCGTCTCTTGGACATCTGTGTCAGGGATCTCAGAGACGACGATTGTTCCAGCAATGATGTCTGCTTTGATCTCCTCGATCTTCTGCATCCTTGTGGTCGAACCCTCGTAGATCGCGTTTGCCTCATCCTGTGTGAACTCCATCTCGGTGATTCCTACCCCATCCTCTTTCAGTCCCAGAGAGGTCAGACCAGCTGCCCATGTACCATCTACAATAGCGTCGATCTGAGTCTCAACTGCAACGTCTACCCTCTTGACCATTGAAGTAAGAATACCACCCTCGAGGAGGTAGTCTTGGTTGGAGTCAACACCGATTGCGTAGACGGTCTTTCCACTGTCTCTTGCCTCACCGACTGCGTTGAATACCCCCTCTCCAGTTGCTCCAGCTGCGGCATAGACGATATCCGCACCGTCGGAGATGAACTGGTTGGCTACAGTCTTTCCTCCATCAACGTCATTCCAAGGGTTGTCTGGGTTTGGTGCGTATGCATAGCTTACGATGATATCGGAGTTGATGTACTTAGCACCCTGCTGATATCCAGCGAGGAACTTGTTGATCAGGGGAATGTCCAGACCTCCGAGGAAGGCAATCTTGCCTGTCTCGCTGACCATCGCTGCCATAGCCCCTGCAAGGAAGCTACCCTCGTGCTCTTTGAAAACGACAGAAGCAACGTTCGGAAGATCGACAACAGAGTCAACGATCATGAACTTCTGGTCTGGGTGAGCCAGAGCTGACTCGTTAACACCTCCAGCGGAGGAGAACCCAATAGCAATGATGAGATCATAGGATCCATCTGCTGCATAGCCCTCGATGGCTGTGTTGATCTCTGCAACGTCCTTAGGCTCGGTTGTTGCATACTGATCAGTGGAGAGATTGTACTTGGTAATCGCGTTCTGCAGTCCAAGATTTGCAGCGTCGTTGAAAGATTTATCTCCCAGACCACCTGTGGAGAAGACCACCGCGATCTTGACATTTGTCTCACCACTGCTAAAGGTCTGAGCGCTGATACCAGCAATCATTCCTGCCATAAGCAGTGACATGGCGAAAAATGTGAATATTTTCTTGTTCATAATTCTAACCCTCAGGTTATGTCAAATATCTGCTAAAACTTTTAAAGCATTACGAAAGTTATAAGTTGAAATTATCTATATTTATTCTTTAAATACAGATTTTCTCTAAGCGACGATGTCCTCACCGCGCTCGAGGATGGCTTCCGTCTCTGCGACGAAGTCAGTGTTGAGCTGGTAGAAGACCGATCGCATGTCCCTAAGGTTGGGATATTTAACGATCAGTTGCCGCTCCTGGAGGCGCCTAATGCAGTAGCGCACAGACCTTATGGGAAGACCGAGGGTCTGGATGATCTCCTTCTGGGTTTTTCTACCATGGTCGTGGAGGAATCTGAGTAGTATGATTGCGTTATCAGGGAGTTTGTCGTTGTTTACCATTTGTTTATCACCGAACTCTCTTTGAGTATAACAAGTTATTATCGAAGAATAAATAAAGTCTTCGCGTCGAAAGAAGTGATGCATCAATTTATGAATTTATGCATAGTTCGTCCGATATGCAGTTCCATCTTTCAAAAGTGGTACGAATTACTTATATATAATACGAATCGCGAGGATTAATCGAGTCGCGGAATACGAATAGTGATTCTGATGTGCTGTAAAATATGTGTCTATATTTTCCTAAAAATTGTGCAATTCCTTTCAGGGTATTTAGATTTAAGCCTATATTCGCTGTAATTAAGAAAAATATGCTACAATTCTTCAAATACTGCTGGATGTCGCTTCCGAATATAAAATATCTGCAGAAAGCTTAATTTGCCACTTATTCAAACCTGTCTGTAGCTAACTATCATGGGTGATTAACCAGAGGTGTCTAAGTCTATTCTATTGAAATAGATTCAATATTCAGCAATAAGTTCGATATTTTCTTACCAACCGTACTAATGTACAATATTTCCGAAATTAATTGTTATATCTGAAAATAATAGCGAATTTCGTACTCTCCTTCTGACGAACGTAACCCGCCTTCCTATTCTCATACACCATGGGTCAATCCGAGTCGTTTCCACTCGATCTTTGGACATCGGTCCTCGACGAAGACGAGACCTGCGGATTCGACAAGGTTCCTTCCCTCCTCAGAGGTGATGCCAAGGGGAAGCCAGATTACTGGAATCCGCTTCTCCACTGCCACCTTGATCTGATCACGTACATTTCTCTTACTGAGGTATATTATGACTGCATCGACTTCTTCCTCAATATCCTTAAGAAATCTAGTAACTGGTAGTCCTAATATCTCCTTCTCGATCGGATGAATCGGATATATGCGGTGTCCCCTTTTAGAGAGGAACTGCATGATCTCGTTGCTTGCCCGGTCTATAAGTGAAGATGCTCCTACAATTGCTATCCGTTTTGGTTCTGTGAGGAACGATCGCATGAATTCATCGGTGACCACGTTTCACCTCTATTTGTATGAATACTTGAATTATTCTATTCACAAGATTCTGTATTCTTATCCGCGAGGTGATTTTCATCATGGTATGTAATGTACGTTCTGTGGAGTAAGTTATAGACTGGTTTCGAGTTAACCCAAAAAACTCACTGAATTGATAATATCGAAATTATGAGAAACTACAGGCTTTTAATTCCTCAGATGATGGGGATACAGTGAGTGTTTCTAATGACGAGCCTATGGTAGGGACACACGATTCTCCGATCCTAACCATCAATGGAGTGACAAAGAAGTTCCCAGGAGTTCTCGCACTGGATGAGGTCTCGATGGAGTACTATCCAGGGGAGATTCTTGCGATACTTGGGGAGAATGGAGCAGGAAAATCGACTCTGATGAAGATCATATCTGGGTTGTACAAACCAGACGCCGGATATGTTGCTATTGACCATTCATGGTTCACGCAACATACAGTGAGCAATAATCTTGTTAGGACTGAGCTCGAGAATCCCCGATTCACAATGGA
The DNA here is from genome assembly GCA_015522385.1 of Candidatus Heimdallarchaeota archaeon. Next base: position 10,872 of record WAMJ01000289.1, on the reverse strand, counting down.
ACTTGGCATTGGTATGGTCTACCAACATTTCCAATTGGTTGAACCTTTTACTGTCTACGAAAACATAACCTTGGGTGACGAAATCACCAAAAGGGGAGTATTTATCGATAGAGAGGCTTCAATAGCCAAGGTGAAAAAGATATCCGAAGACTTTGGACTCCCGATCAACCCAGAGGCAATCGTTGAAGACCTGCCGGTTGGTCTGAAGCAGAGAGTTGAGATCATTAAACAACTCTACCGAAACTCTGAATTATTGATCTTGGACGAGCCGACTGCTGTTCTCACACCCAAAGAGTCGGAGGAGCTTTTTGCGACCATGAGGAGACTCAAGGATTCGGGCAAATCAATACTATTTATCACTCACAAGCTCAATGAACCTCTCGAAGTTGCAGACCGTATAGTTGTCATGAGGCAGGGGCGGGTTGTAGGATCAGTGCTTCCGAAGGATGCTACACGTGAGAGTCTTGCTGAGATGGTCGTTGGGAGAAGAGTACAGAGGCAACTTGACAGAATCGAGCTTCCTGCAGGAGAAACGGTACTTAAGGTCAACAACTTGAGGATCGTTGACAAGTTTTCTGGTAAGGATGCTGTGGATAAAGTAAGCTTCGAACTCAAAAAGAACGAGATACTCGGGATCGCAGGTGTACAGGGCAATGGTCAGACTGAATTAGTAAGTGGTATAGTTGGTACAGAGCATATCGAGGACGGTGAGATATACATCATCGATGAAGGAAAAGAGACGCTTCTCAACACACTCTCCATTATGCAGAGAATATCTCAGGGTATTAGCTATGTCCCAGAAGACAGGGGTAAGGAAGGAATTGTGCCCAATTTCTCGGTATCGGAGAATGTCTGGCTCGCGTACCATGAGCAGGAGGATCTAGCTGTTCCTCATCAGACTGAGCATCGTGGTTTCTTGTCAAAGCTCACTCTGCCCGTCTCGATCATGACATCTGCAGCAAGGGATATTGTCCGGAGATTCACTGTAAAAACACCAAGCGTCAATTCCAAGATAAAGAACCTCAGTGGTGGAAACCAGCAGAAGGTCATCGTTGGTCGTGAGATCTCCAAGAACCCAAAGATCCTGATTGTTAACCAACCCACAAGGGGGGTGGACATAGGAGTTATGCAAAAAATTCACGAAGAGCTCATTGCTCTTAGGAATCAGGGAACTGCTATCCTACTTGTCTCTTCTGATTTGGACGAGGTACTCACCCTCTCGGATAGACTGCTCGTCATGTATTCTGGTAGAAAAGTTGCCGATGGCACAATCGATGAGATCGGTATGGAACGGTTGTCACATCTCATGATCGGTGGCGAGGAGGAGATGGTAGAATGAGTCTAAATCTAGGCGCTCTTGCGACAGACACCCGGATGAAGACAATAATGGTTACAGTTATGTCCTTTATCCTCAGCTTCATCTCAATCCTTGTCCTCATTTTAATTCTAAATGTCCTTGGAAATGAAGTTGACGTGGGGTTGGTCTTCAACAAGACTTTCTTCGAGCCACTTCTCAACCCAGACATGCTTGCTCTCATCATCTTCTGGACAGGACCACTCATCCTCACCGGGCTTTCTGTCGCAGTGGCTTTCAAGGCCGGACTGTTCAACATCGGCAGCCAAGGTCAAATGATTGTGGGGGGTGCCGCAGCAGGAATATTCGCTGCAAATATCGTACCATCCACTCCCTCCCTGAGGTTCCTGCTTACTCCAGTCTTGATGGTACCTGCCACTATGGTTGTCGGAATAATCGCGGGACTGATATGGGGTGGGATACCCGGATGGCTCAAGGCGAAGACGGGTGCCCACGAGGTCATTGTCACCATCATGATGAACCAGATAGCACTGTCGTTGGTCAGGTATCTTGTTGTCTCACAGTCTTACTCACCATTTGTCGATAAGTCATTGGTAGATGCTTATGGACAGACTAGACCCATCCACTCTTCAGCTGCTATTCCCCTCATTAACAAGGACTTCTCGACATTCCTCGACTGGTCCATCCTCCCGACCATTCTCTCTGCGATCATAATATGGTTCGTTATCGAAAAGACCAGATACGGTTACCGTGTTCGAGCGGTCGGGGAAAATATCAGCGCCGCACGGGCTTCTGGAATAAACACAGACTGGGCGATTATCTCGTCCATGATGATAAGCGGTGGACTTGCTGGGCTTGCAGGTGCCTTGCAGGTTCAGGGTAACTACAGCAAGTACATCTTCAACAGTGAGGGTACACTCGGGTTCGACGGCATTGCAGTAGCTCTTGTCGCCCAGAACTCAGCTCTGTGGATCATCTTGTCTGCTTTACTGTTCGGATATTTGAAGCAGGGTAGTCTCAACCTCGAGTCTAACACGGACATCTCGAAATTCCTGATCTTCACCCTTCAGGCGACATTGATCATCTTCATTGCAGCCCCTCTGATCAGTAGCAGGTTGATTGACCTTCTCACTAAGATCGCTAAACCCAAAGACCTTGACGAAGAGTATAACGGAGGTCATAGTGATCCTCCGGTCGAGGAAGGAGGTGCAGACAAATGAGTAGCCTGAAATCCTTGCTTGATAGTAAGACCCTGACCAAGAATAGGTGGGTGAAGTTCATCCTCTCCTTCCTCATTGCTTACGAGATACTGGTAGTCTATCTCTTCGTACTCTCGTCTGTACTGGGTTTAGGAGAAGTATACAGTCTGTATGCTCTCAATATCTTTGTCTTTAGAGAGGTCATGGATCCCACCATGCTGAGCTCTATGGTCGCGCTGAGTGTTCCGATCATGATCACTGCCGTCGGTGCAACCTTCAATGAGAGGGCTGGAGTTATCAATATCGGCCTCGAGGGAATAATGATTTGGAGCGCTTGGTTCTCGGTATACGTCTCCTATCTCACTGGTAATGTCTGGCTTGCTACACTTGGTGGAATATTTGCTGGAGCGGTTCTTGGACTTCTCCATGCAGTTCTCACCATCACCTTCAAAGCAGAGCAGGTGGTGACGGGTGTAGCGGTCAACCTCCTCGCACTTGGGGTTACCGAGGTGCTGAACCGCGCGATCTGGGAACCAGCAAGATCAGATCCAGTCGCCTCTTTCTCACCCGTCGATATTACACAAATACCCCTTATCGGACCAATCTACGATTTCTTCATCCTTGCCAATTACTACAATGTTCCTGGAATTGGTGGAGTACTTAGATTGGTTCCTGATGTTTTCGGGATGCTCAACAACCACAATCCACTTACCTACATAGCAATTGCACTAGTACCTGCTTGTCATATCTTCCTTTTCAAGACCAAGTACGGTCTGAGGATCCGGGTGATAGGAGAGCATCCGCAGGCAGCAGCGACCGCAGGAATCAATGTCAGGCTGTACCAGTACTTCGCAGTTATCCTCTCGGGAGCTCTCGGTGGACTTGGTGGGACAATCCTCTCTATCGGGACTTCCAACAAATTCATAAGTGGGATGACTGGTGGCAAGGGTTTCCTCGCACTCGCTGCGATGATTTTCGGGAAGTGGACTATTATCGGTGCAGCTCTGGCTTCATTCCTCTTTGGTTTCTTCTTTGCCTTCGGGATCAATCTGAGCGCAGGTGGTATCAAGGGATTCGTAGTTCCTATTGAGTTCTATCAGATGATACCATTTATTGTCACCATTCTGGCGCTCGCGGGTGTGATCGGCAAGGCCCGTGCCCCCAAGAGCATAGGTATTCCATACAGTGAGGACGAAGAGTAGCCATACAGGCATCTTTCATCTCCTTGCAGAATGCGGCTGGCAAAAATGTCAAATCCATAATACTTGAGTCGTTCCAACTAAGTCTCACGTCTAAGTTTTACATCTACCCCGAGATATCGATCCATCTCAGGGGGATGATTGTAGTGCCTGATTGTCATAGTATTTCCCTGTGCTTCAATTTCAACAGTCCACTTCCAGAACTGCTCCTTATAGTAAAATCCTCCGGCAAGTACCAGCTTATTCTCATTGAACTTTCCGGTTAGATGCATTATGTTTTTGGTGTGATAACTATCGAACCAAGCTGCCTCCAATGGTCTTTCAGCTGTTAATATAAATAAGCCAACATAGTCTTCCTGATCAAGTGAGTGAGTATACTCTATCTCGATCATCCTGCTCCCTAACCGATTTTTAGTAGTAGCAATGACATGACCTTCTGCAGTTAATTCTTCAGGTCTGGTGTACAGTTGTTGATCTCCTCTCCATGTACCTAACAATGAAGCAAACCATTCTTCCATCGCAAATTCAACTTGACACCTTGGTATTTAATGGTATGTAATTTGGGGTCGTTCCTGCGCCGGATGAGAGAAAAGATCGCCCTGATCTCTCCTGCATATCTGAGAGAAGAGTTATTGAGTTGTTTCAGGAAAGATCGCTATCAAAAGCAGACACTTAGTTTATGACGTATAATTGACCGCAAGCCGTCGATCGTTGTCTTCATGAGCACACTCATCCCCTCTGTCGTATCCTACAGCGGAGTCCTTTCACTGAATCAAGATAATGAACCTTGGGTCATTTTTGTTGGAGTGATATCTTTACTCTTATGTTCATCATCATTTACTATCACATTTACATTGATCTCACTCATTGGACTAAGACAAGCTCCATCTTATTTGAATACAGAATCAATGTTGGATATCCATAAGGAATCAATCGCATCAGTAGACTACCACGACAGATTACTACAGCTATATAGATCTTATTCTCACATCAACCGTGATCTTGGGAATTGAGTATCATTGCTTTGGCCTTGTCGAAGGGGATCAACTGAATCCTTCTTCCGTTCATCGATAATTGCATTGTCATGGAGGTTCTCCATGAGTTGTTCGTACTCTTCAATAATTTGGAGGACATGGGTTTTCGTTCCCATCCTCATCTACAACGTATTGACTCATTATTTAATCATCAGTACTTGTCAAACTTTAAACGGTCTCATCAGAATTAATATGACTGTATTAGTGTAATTTGATCAATGGGGTCAGGTTCCACTAGTTACTTTTTGTAGACATTCCTTCTATGACCAATTTTGTATATAGTGATTAGTCTGGATGTGGAATCTATCTTGAAGATGACTCTGTAGTTTCCCACTCTTAGTCGGTACAGAGAGGGTTTCATTTTGAGCTTTGTTGACATGGTGAATGGATCATCAGCAAGCTGGCCGACTGATTCAATTATCCTCGATTGAACTTGTTTCTCGATCTTTTCTACTTCTTTCAATGCGGATGGATCCCATTCAATTGAATAAGTCATAATTTGACTACGTGGAGATAGAATAAATAAACTTTAGCGTTGAATTATATAGGGTATACTTATCCATTTATTCAGAAAGGATCTTAAGAACCTCTTCATGTGGGATTGCCTTACGGTTAAGTTCTATCCGCTCACTGACATCAGAGATGTCTTCAATCTCCTCTAGAAGCTCCTCGTACTCTTCAATAGTTAGGAGGACATGGGTTTTCTTCCCATCCTCGTCAACAACGTATTGACTCATTATTTAAATTATCAGTACTGGTTAAATTTAAACGTTCTCATCAGAATTAACATGACACCATCAGTGTATTTGTACGAACGGTAACAGGTCCGAGTAGGATTATTTATAACTTGTAATTAATTTTCCGCAATCTGGACAACAAATAAGATTTACCCTGTAAATTCCATTTACAATTGGACTTGATAGCTTGCAGTCTTTCAGTCTCAGTTTACTGATGTCCTGAGGTTTGTTACAATGGTGACAAACTATTTTTGATGGGTCACTTGCTATTTCTTTATAATCATAGTTCATGGTCTAATAATGGGATAGTTTCGATATAAAAATTAGCGTAGAATTACTAGTTCATCTCTTGCTCAGCACCTTGCTCACGAATACATTGAAGAGGAAATTTATGAATATAATCCAATCATTGTTACAATACTGAAGATCATCGACATTAGTTGAATAAGTGCTATCACCAGATGATAATTCCTCCAAACTTCTTTCAATATCTTCTCTACTTCCTTAGTTGTTGATACATATACTGAAGCTGAAACTATGGATCATTGTAAATTCAATATCCATAGATAAAGCAGCAATCAAAGGACAGAGTGAATTAATGGATGAGGATAAGAACAGAATACTCCTAGATGTTGAATTCTTGCAGGAGGATACATTCAATTACTCTACCAAATTGAGAGGGGGCGAGATCCAACACCGAATATATTCGGGTTCTTACAAATTAATAATCGAAATCAACTCGGGTGAAAAGCAAGTAAACATTCTACATTAAACATGGAAGGAGAGTCCACAAATAATCTAATTGATATTCCAGCCTATTACTAAAGTCAATTCTAAATAACAAGATTCCTTCATAGGTAAAGTTAATCTAGATGAATCAACATCAAGTGCTTGAAAAGCCCGATGTGACCGCAACATGATCTTTGTGACCTCTTGTCCCATACCCACCTCTTGAAAGCTCCTCACGAGCTGTATTAAAAGGGATTCCCTCTTCTTCACTTAGTGCTTTGCTGCTTTGACAAGTGCCTCCTGGATCTGGTCACTGAATGGAAAATTACTTCTGTGTCGTCTGGAGAGGTAATAGTTGTTCTCTCCTCTCTTTGTACTCACAATTGTCCTTCCGAATATACGTATAATTGACACTATACGCAAAATATCACTTGGGCACTGACATGAACTCTTTCACATATGAGATGTACATCTGCTTCATCTCTGCTGATTTCTTCGAATCCCATCCCATTTCCTCGGCCATGAGTGATATGGTTGTGTCCAATGAGGCCATTCCGTTACCCTTGCAGAAAGCTATCTGGAATCTTCGACGCAGGACATCAACAGGGTTACGGGCATATTCATAGCGAACCGCATGGACAACCTGTGCACGGATGAAAGGGAGTTCGGGCTCGAGTTTCTCGGATAGCGAGGGAGTTTCGTCAATTAATTTCAGCATGAGATTGACTGCATTTCCATAGTAGTCAATGAGCATGTTAACCGTGTCTTTCGCCATGTTGTACTCCTCCTTTAATTTCCTCCTCATCTCTTCCCTGAATTTTTCATAGTTTTCATAACCTGCTCCCCACAGGGGTAGGTTGGCTGTGACGCACCTGTGCTTGGAGATGGGCATCCCCAGATTCTTGAGTACTTTGTCCACGGTCTGCTTTGCCATCTCTCTATAGGTCGTGAGTTTTCCACCAGCAATGGTTACGACGTCTCCGTAGTTATTTATCGTGTGATTCCGACTGGTCTTTCTCTCGTCCTTACCTGCTTGGTAAACAAGTGGTCTTAATCCAGCCCATGTGGAGTAGATGTCATCGTAGTTGTAGTTCTCCTCAGGGAAAAGTCGGTTGAGTGCATCGAGGATATAATCTACGTCTGCCTTGGAAGCCTTCACACTCTCGTTGCTCTCCTTCCATTCATCATCCGTGGTACCTACCACAGTGAACTCGTCCCACGGTATGAGAAAGATCGGCCTGTTGTCATCGTTAGCAATAAGAATCGCGAAGTCATCGAACTTAGGGCGAATCGTTATGTGTGTTCCCTTTGTTCTTCTAATTCTTGTCTTCCCCTCGAAGTTCTTCCCCATCCTCTCGATCTGTTCCGACCAAGGACCCGAGGCATTGACCAACACCCTGCCCTTGATCTCATATTTCTTCCCCGTCTCGTGGTCGACACTACGAACAAGAATGCCCTCGTCGGTTCTTTCCCACTCTGTCACTTCAAAGTAGTTCAATGATACGGCAGTTCCCGCAGTAGCTGACTGAATATTTGCCAGTGTCAGTCTGGAGTCGTTGGTTCTCACATCGTAGTAATACGCTCCACCGACGAGTTGGTCATTCTTGAGGAATGGATACATCTTGACCAAGCCCTTCTTCCCGAGGTTCTTGTGCTTGCCAATCGATTTTGGATAGGCGAGCATGTCGTAGAGAATGAGCCCCATCCGCAGCATGATTCTTGGAGTCTTGCTCCATTTGTACAGGGGGACGACGAACCTGTATATTCGGGAAAGGTGCGGTGCGATCTCGATATTTTTTGCCCTCTCCAATGCAGCTTCTCGGACAAGTGAGAATTCAAAGTTTTGCAGGTACCTCAAACCACCATGTAGAAGTTTTGAACTCTGCGAGGATGTTCCACTGGAATAGTCGCCCTTGTCCAACAAGCAGACCCTGAGCCCACGTAGCATTGCGTCACGAGCTATCCCTGCACCGGTTATTCCTCCCCCGACAACCACAATGTCAAATTCGTTGTTAGCTTCAATCTCCTTAATCATGTCTTCTCGTGTTGGAAGTGCAGACTCTATCATCAAGATACCTAGTAAAACAAGTGGGGTGGGAGTTTAAAGATTGGGGATTGTTGCCGATTCAATTCACCAATGTTCTAGAAATATAGTCCATTCTCATTCACCATTTATTTTATAAAGCACAAAATCGATATCTGCGTATGGAAAGTTCCGAGCAGCAAACGCAACTAAACAATATATCAATCACTGATGAGGCTGTCTCTCAGATACAGGCAGTCCTCAATTCACAGGAGAATGCAGACCAACTCCACGTCCGGATCTACCTCCAAGGTGGATGTGGATCTATTCAATATGGGATGGCTCTGGACAGTCACCTCAATTCAGAGGACAGTACCACGGTGATCAACGGTTTGAATGTCGTCGTCGACAGGATATCCCTACCATACGTAGACGGTGCAACTATAGACTACGAAGGTGGAGAGCGACCCGGATTCAGGATTACGAACCCTAACATAGATCTCTCGGCTCTAAGTGGAGGTTGTGGGGGTGGAAGCTGTGGATCTGGCGGCTGTGGTGGCGGAAGTTGTGGCTCTGGCGGTTGCTGCTAGTTTAGAATCCTCAGACTTAGATCAAAACCCTTGACTGAATGTGTGAGACTCCCCATTGAAATTATGTCGATTCCAGTTCCTGCGTACTCGATGATGTTATCTTCGGTGATATTCCCTGATGCTTCAACAAGGACTGATGAATTGATCTCTTTAATCTTCTTAATGGCTTCGGGGATCATATCCGGTGGAAAATTATCCAACATGATGATCTCTGGAATACCCGTCTCCACTGCCTCAATCGCAGCTTCGATAGTCTCCACCTCGATCTCGATCTTCTGAGAGAAGGACGTCTTTGTGGCAGCGGTGTAGAGTGCCTCAGAGATAGTTGAATTTCCCCTTAGGTGGTTTTCTTTGAGCATAATCATATCGGATAGAGCCATTCTGTGCGTGTCTCCACCTCCTACGAAAACAGCGTATTTCTGGTAGAGTCTGAGACCAGGGAGTGTCTTCCTTGTACACGCTAGCCTGAGGTTGTGGTTCATAGATTTGGTGTGAACTAATGTCACTAGTTTATGCGTCTTGTTGGTTATTCCTGACATGTGCGACAGAATGTTCAAAGCTACTCTCTCGGCTTTCAAGATGTCCGGTAGATGACCCTTTAGTCTCAATATATCGTCTCCCTCCTTGACGATAGTTCCATCCTCGATGCAGAACGTGATCTCAACACCACAGGTCTCAAAGACCTCCTTGGCCACTTGGACTCCAGAGATCATCCCACTCTCCTTGGCGAATATTCTTGCCATTTGCATCTCACTTCTGGGGAGATGTTGCGAGCTGTGATCCCAGAAAGGGATGTCTTCCTTCAGCCACTGCCTTACATCTTCTTGTATTCTGAATTTCGGGATCATAGGTCATCCCTACTGAGCAAATTGAAAAAAGATATCCTCGTGTAGTGGACAAATGTCGATATATTACGTGCTGATAATTATCTTTCTGGTGATTTCACTAAGCATTCGTTTAAATTTTCGAAAGGCGAACCTATCTTGGGAGATTTAGATGCGATTCACTACTGAGGAAATTGAGAAGGAAACCGAGAGGCTCTTGGAGAACATGCAACATAGGGGCTGGGACAGGACTGACTGTGAGATCATTGCCCCATTGACACTTGAGATCAACAAGCTGAAGAAGGAGAAGAACGCGGTCATCCTTGCTCACAGTTACCAGACTCCCGACATCGTCTTCGGAGTCGCGGATTACTCAGGAGACTCACTAGGGCTATCGAAAATCGCTGCTGGAGTAGATGCTGATATCATCGTCTTTGCTGGTGTCGTATTCATGGCGGAGACAGCCAAAATCCTTTCACCAGAGAAGACAGTTATCGTCCCATCGGTAGACGCGGGATGTAGTCTTGCGGACGGCGTGACCGCGGAGGACGTACGGGAGCTTAGGGAAAAGTATCCCGGAGTTCCAATCGTGCTTTATGTGAACTCCAATGCAGATGTCAAAGCGGAGGTGGATGTATGCGTAACTTCTGCCAATGTGGAGAAGATTGTCAGTGAGATGCCTGAGGATAGAATAATTTTCCTACCTGACAAGAATATGGCCAACTACCTGAGAAAGGTGACTAATAAAGAGATCATTGACTGGGACGCGACCTGCATTGTTCACGACAACATTAGACCCGACTCAATTACAGAATTCAGGCATGTCTTTGGAGAGGATGTGATTGTCCTTGCACACTCCGAGTGTCCCCCAGATGTGTTGGACCGAGTCGACATGGTCGGTGGTACTGGTGATATGATCAATTTCATCAAGGAACATCCCGATAAGAAGAAGTACATGCTTGCGACCGAATGCGGATTAGCGGATCGCTTGGCTATAGAGTTTCCAGACAGGGAGTTCCTAGGAAGCTGTGTGATGTGCCCCTACATGAAGCAGAATAACCTGAGGAACATTCTTCTGGCTCTCCAAGATCCTAAACCTGAACAGATTATTGACCTACCTCCTGAGATAATACAAGAAGCGAAGAAGTCACTTGAGAAGATGGTTGCCTAATTAGATGTACTGTATAATTGGCTGGAACCCTATGTAAACTGCTACCGCATT
>WAMJ01000288.1 GCA_015522385.1 Candidatus Heimdallarchaeota archaeon | reverse complement strand
GGAGATGTGTATAAGAGACAGCAGAGGCATAGACCCCAAATATGAGCAATCACATCAAATATAGGAATAATATGTCCAAACTGGTCAAAATAAAGGCATTGTAAATCGCAATACAAATGTGAGCAATACGAATTGCGGAAAAATCAATACGATAAAATGAGAAAATCACAGGTTTAGGGACGAAATAATTAAATATACTTTACTAGGGTATAGTTTAGAATATGTAAATATTCCATTCAATTATCCACAATATAGGTAATTAATTAGGAATACTTACATTATTATAGGTGATATAATGAGAAAACAAATAGCACTTGGAACCGCATTGCTGGTGCTTGTGATTAGCGTAACACTAGCAACCGCACAAGAGGGAGGTCATGAAGGTCATCAAACCGTTGAGAACTTCTGCCATGACCCCACAAGAACAATAACGATTTCCACAAAAGGAAGTGAAGTCGCATTCAATACCACAGAGATTACGGTTGAGAAAGGAGAGTGCGTCGCAATCATGTTCATGAACATGCAAGATGCAGAGCACGATCTTGCGTTGCACTTCGCAAATGGGACAGAGTATTTTGGACTCCATATAGTAGGAGATGGAACTCCACAGATGAAGATGGTCAATGCACTAATGCCCAACGAGGATACAGAGATGCCATTCTGGTGTACGGTCGAGGACCACAAGGATCAGGGGATGGAAGGGAAGATCATCGTAGGTAACGGATTTGCAGAGGGTGAGACAGGTGCAGAGAGAGCACCAGGTTTCGGTTTTGTTCCCGCCTCGCTCGCAATCCTTTCGTCAATCGTCCTAATATACGACAGAAGAATCAAAAAGTAAGATCGGTGATTCAATGAATTCTAAGAAATTTGTCAATCTACTCGTGGTGATGCTGGGCATTGTCGGTGTCCGTACGGTCGGTGCGAGGAGCAATTTGACGGAGCTATACAATAACCTATTCATGGAGGTGCTCATTTTCGGAATGATTGTCTTCATCCTCGTTCTCGTCCTCTGGATCTACGTTGTGTACAAATTCAGGGACTCAGCAGTAGATGAGGCCGAGGGTGTGGAAGGGACTCACCTTCTGAAACTTCAAAGGATATGGATTGCAGTCCCGATCCTCATAGGTGTTCTATTACTTGCTCTGTCACTTCCCGCACTGGGGGAATTCCAACAGGAATTGAATAATCCTGTCGCAGACAAGGAAGTAATCGTAGAGGCAACACCTACGTGGAAATGGATATTTTACTACGAGGGGCAGAAGTTCAGTCCTGTTGAGGACGATATTGGAATCTCGACCACCACACTGGTTCTAGAGGCAGGTCTGACCTACAAGTTTATACTGTATTCGTCGGGACCATTGATTCACTCATTCTATGTGTATGAGCTGAACTTCAAGATGGACGTCGTCCCACAAAAGAACAATACTATCACGGTAACCATAGAGGAACCTGGTGAATACCAGCTACTCTGTGCGGAGTACTGTGGTGCTAAGCACTCTATGATGCGTGGGGTGATTAAGGCGGTGGCACCATGACTGCCGAGATACACAGAGGATCGTTCTGGGCTAGTCCCAAGAGGATATTTGGAACAACTAATGCGCAGGAAATTGGACTCCTGTACTTCGTGTCATCGCTAATCAATATGGCGATCGCAGGTATGTACGCGCTGATGATCAGGGTTGAACTCTGGGATCCCAATCCTTCTATGTTCGGTGATTCAATTAGCTACAATACAGCATTCACCCTTCACGGAACTGCCATGGTCTTCTTGGTTATCGTTCCCTTGGGAGCTGGATTCGGGAACCTCCTGATTCCGAGAATGGTCGCTTCCGTCAACGCAGATATGTACTGGCCGAAGTGGAACAACTTCGCCTTCTGGCTGATCCCATTCGGCTCGATACTGATCTGGAGCTCACAAGCATACGCGGGTTGGACGGCTTATGCACCACTCTCCCTGATCACAGCGGGAATAGACCTGTGGATTCTCGGACTCGTAGTGATCGGTGTCTCCTCATCTATTGGGTCCCTCAACTTTATCCTGACAATCTGGAAAGGAAAACCCGACTACGTTGAGTGGTTCAAGATGGACATGTTCGTGTGGGGAACGCTCTTCACTTCAATCCTACTGTTGCTGACCACACCAGTCATCTCCATCGCGTTGTTCATGGTCTTTATGGACAGAAACATGGGTACGAATTTCTACAATGCAGACTACAGCAACCCGGTAATGTACCAGCACCTTTTCTGGTTCTTCGCTCACCCAGAGGTCTATGTCCTCTTGCTCCCTGCGGCCTCGATGACGACAATGTTCATAGCGAAATTCTCGAGGAGACCCGTGTTCGGGTACAAGACGATGCTGGCAGCTATGTTCAGTATAGTTCTCATGGCGTTCGTCGTCTGGGCACACCACATGTACACCACAGGGATTGACCCCTTTATCAGATTCCCGTTCAATTTCTTCACGTACATTATTGCGGTACCATCTGGAGTGCTGACATTCTTCTGGATATTCAACATGTTCAAGGGGAAAATAAGCTTTGAGGCTCCGATGCTATTTGCCATATCGTTCATCCTGATGTTCACCATCGGGGGAATCACTGGCGAGTTCATCAATGACCTCCCGTTGGACTTTGTCCTGCAGGATACCTACTGGGTGGTGGGTCACTTCCATTTTGTCGTTGCTGCATCAATCCTCACCTCCTTGTTTGGGGCATTCTACTACTACTTCCCGGATATGACAGGTGGCAAGATGTACGACAAGAAGATGGCGAAATTCCATTTTGCCACGTGGATCACTGGCTCGCTTACCACCTTCTTGGGCTTCACCATGCTGGGTGTTGAGGGCATGCCGAGAAGGTACTACACCTATCCTGCAAGGTTCCAGTTCTGGCACCAAGTCTCGACTATAGGGGCGTTCCTGATGGGACTGGGCTTCATCTTCTTCCTCATCGCCATGGTCAGGGGATACCTCGGTAATGACATCGTGGACGATATCAACGACCCATTCGGTCTCGGTACTACGGCATACGACTTCCCGAAGCCATTCGCGGAGCACATGAAGGAGACCGGGGTGGAGATCCATGAGCACGAGCACAAGCTGTCATTTATGACTCCCCTTGGAGCGATCGCGGTGATCTTCCCACTCTTGTCACTGGCCGCGTTCTATCAAGCAGGTCCTTTCAGGGACTCGATCATCGCGGAGGAGAGAGGTTTCTTCTCACAGTACCTTGCACCTGATGTTTGGGGGACAATCTTCATCGGGATCTTCCTCGTCTATGTCGTCGCCCTCTTCATCTATGAGAGTGGTAAGAAGGTCGAGCACAATGAGCTGGATCAGTATAAGAAGGACAGGCATTGGGAGATGTGGGCGTTCCTCTCATCAGAGGTGATTTTCTTCGCCACGCTTATCGGGATTTCTCTCGCCATTAGGATGAGAGCAACCGACTGGCCAGCACCCCACGAGTACCTAGATGTCAACCTGACCGCGGTCAATACCTTCATTCTAATCATCAGTTCCTACACCATGGCAATGGCGGTGAACTCGATCAAGAAGGGCGACCAGAAGAAACTGATCATGTTCCTCGGAGCCACCCTTGCACTGGGTCTGACCTTCATCAGCATCCAGGCATTGGAGTACATCAAACTCTTCGAGGAGGGGGACGTCTCCTTGGCTGAAGACGCGAAGTTCAAGCTGTTCAGCTCAACGTTCTTCATCCAGACTGGCTTCCACGGATTGCACGTGATTATAGGACTACTTTTCCTGACCTTCGTCCTCCTCAGAGCAATCAGGGGAGGATACAGCAAGGAGAACCATGAGTACGTGGAGTACATCGGGCTATATTGGCACTTCGTCGATCTGGCCTGGGTGTTCCTCTTCACGATACTCTACCTGTTCTAGGTGATAATATGGAAGAAGAAATGCACAACGACCACTCCAGAACCTATCTCATGACACTCCTTGTACTCTTGGTCATCACCATTGTCGAGTACTTCGTGGGATTCATGCCAGAGAGTTCTATCAAGATAGCCATCCTTGTGGCCCTGTCTGTTGTCAAGGCATCGTTCATAGTCATGATTTTCATGCATGTGAAGTACCATGAAGACAGGAAGGTCATCATCATATTCGGAATTGTCATTCCCCTGATCATGATCTTCTACCTCGCAATAATGGTGTACCTTGATTACGGAATAAGCGTCACGAACTGATATCTATCTCCCTGTTCATCAGATACAATTCAACAACTATACATCTACTCTTTTTTGAGATACTTAGCGATAGTGTCCCTTGTAATCTGCAGTCCGTAGTTCTCTCTGTATTTTTTAAATCCGATCCGTTCGTTTATCGAGAGCATGGGAGCATTGGTGGTGGCATTTCCGGTAGTGATGAACTCAACGTTCGGAAACTCCTCTACCGCCCTGAGGATCATCGCTGCCTTGATCCACTTCCCCAATCCCCGTCCTCGATGCTTTTCCAGCGTACCCGTGAGTCCCTGTGACAGCCTAGTTGGGTTCGTGGGTGAGAACGTAAGCTCGGTGAGGGCAGAGGCCTCACCATCTGGTTCTATCGTCACTGCAGTGAGAACCTTGACCCCTGCATCATCGCGTTCTTTCTCCTGCTTCCTCAGATCCTCCACGCTGAACCTCATATCGTTGAACTCGAGATTGTCACGTGGAACTTGGTTGACCGTAGCTTCGTAGGTCCTGCAGTACTCCTCAGCGAGGGCATCAGGGATCTTCCAGTAGAACTCCAACCTTGTCTTGGGAGAACGCTCCCTTCCTACCCTTACCCATTCTCTCATCATGTCCATGTCTATGTCCTTGACCGCTACCCGGTTGACGATGTTGACCTGCCCAACTTGCCCACCGATGTGTTTGACAAATTCAGCACCATCGGATTGGTTTGTGCTTCCGAAGACAACCGTTTTCCCATCCCTGTCCAGCTTTTCCAAAGCGTCCTCAAGTAGTATACGGGCAATTCCTCTTCTTCGGAATTCAGGGATGAGCTCGATGACCACAAACCCTAGGGACGGATTGTTTGCCCCGATCGGATGATCCTTAGTCGGTGTACCGTAGATGTACATTCCAACCATTTCCCCACTCTCCGGGTCCTCAAGTGACTCGACGTCAAGGATCATCTGGGGATCATTCATCTGCTGGTGGATTCTCTTCTTCATGACCTCGTCGGGTTCCAATGGGTCATCAGGTCTTAGTCTCTTGTGTTCACTTTTGAAGTATCTCAGATATCTTTCCCAATCCTTCTCGGTAATTGAGTCGAAGTCAATTTTCGCCCGTTTGACTCCGAGCACTGTCTTCGTATCCATAGTGAAATTAGGGGGTTCTATTATTATTAAGCTTTATACACCCATTAGAGAAACATAAACCCAAAGGTTTCAGCGTTACCCTTCTGACTTCATGAAAGGTCCATGTTCTCAAGAAACTCCTCATACTCGACTACCCCATTGTGATTCGAATCGGCAACCTCCATATATGCTTCTATTTGACCTTCCGAGAAGAAATCCACATCTGGGTATTTCTCGGCGTAATCTTGAAGAGCCTGCCGGACCTCTTCGAGGGAAAGTACCCCATCCTTGTCAAGGTCCAATTCCTCAAATCGTTTTCTAAGCTCGTCCTTAGTTTCCATGGATTATTATAAAGCACCATGCTTTAAATCGATTGCTAGCTAAGAGTGGAGAAAGGCAGAGGGAGAATGACTTATGCTAATCTGGGAACAGCACTGACCTTGGTAGATACCCTTGTCGCAGAGATCATGTGTTGAACCTTGGACGGGATGAGCAGGACCCAGAAGCAGAGGATGATTGAGAAAATGGCAGATGAAGAAAGGGCGGTTGCAACACCGAAGTTCTGTCCAAGCTGGACGACCATGAGTGGAGCAACAAAAGCACCCATCCTCCCTATGTTAAAACACCACGATGCGCAGGTGTTTCTGATCTTTACCGGGTAGAGCGCAGAGTACAGGGGCCCATATCCTGAGAAGAACCCAGTACCCAGGCCTGTAACAAAGATGCCTGAGTAGATAACACCCGAGTTTCCAACACTCAGCCCTTCGACGAAGGTGAGTACACCGATTGTGAAAACCGCTGCGAAGGACGTGAAGGTTAGCCTGAATCTCCTAGTCGCGTCTGAGATCAACCCAAAAGCGATGTATCCGATAAACGCACCTACCTGCGACGTGACCATCCACCAAGCTATATGATGGTCTGAATAGCCTAGGTCCACCAATATTTTTGGTGTCCATGAGAAGATTATCCAGTATGCCATCATTCCCCACAACGAGAGAAGGGTCCCGACGAGGAGCATCCACCTCACCTGCCATAGCTGCTTCCACGACCTATCTGTTGAGAGTCTGATGTAGTCTACACCTCTGGGAATGTCATCTGGGGGTCTCTTATCCTTCGACTCCTCCCTGAAGATCAGGAATTTGGGAGACTCTTCGAGAAACATCCACATGAGGAGAACAAGAATGAAAGACGGAAGTGCAGCGAGGAAGAAGGACTCCCTCCACCCAATAGTTGGGGAGATGTAACCACCGACAAGGGAGGCGAGTGCTACCCCGATGGGAGCGCCTGACTGAATAACTGCACTGGCTTTTGCTTTCGACCCTTGGGGAAGTGTCTCGTTGATCAGGGTATGGCCTGCTGCCCACTCACCTCCAATACCGAAAGCAGTCAAGATTCGGAAGACAACTAGTGAGACCAAGTTCCATGCCAGACCCGAGAGAAGGGTCCCTATGGAAAAGAGTGCGATAGAGATGATGAGAGTGGGTTTTCGCCCAATCCTATCGCCGATGTAACCTAGTAAGATCCCACCCACAGCGGTGAAGGCCAATGAGAACGAATACACTAGTGCAGCCTCTGTGTCCGATATACCGAATTCTCGCTCGATGGGAGTGAGGAGAAAAGAGTAGAGGATGAGGTCGAAGAAATCGAATATCCAGCCGAGGAGGGCGAAGATGACAAGGAGTTTCTTTTTGGAGAACATCCCACTAGGGGTGCTTTCCAGATTATTAAATCTGGTGGGTAGAATCAAAAAGACTGCAGATTCTGAGAATAATGATCGGTTTTAGTACAGCTTTCGGCCGCCCTATAATGGAAAAGATGAATATTGGGAATACAGCATCCATAATATAGTATTTGACGACATGCAAACTGATGATCTCGGATAATTTGAGGATGAATTTCTGAACGAGAGTGCCGAAACACGTACTTTGAATAGGATATTTGTACGATCCACATGTTCTCTGTTCATTGGTGGGAAAAGTTCGATCTAGTTAACTTCAGGGCATCAACCTGTATCGCTGAAGGATTGGATGAGTCGGATACGAAGGTCGCATTGGACATCTGCATGGTAAATCATCGCAAATCATGCAGAACAATGTGAGATATCCTTAATCTCCGTGTCCGAAAGAGAGAAGTACCTCGCACAATATGGTGGAGTATGATTGATGTCCAGAGGGTGAGGGAGCAGACCCCGGGTTGTGAGGAGAGAATCCACTTCAACAATGCAGGAGCGTCACTCCCACCTATTCCCGTCGTCGACACAGTGGTTGGTTACGTGAGGGAGGAGGCGAGAGTCGGAGGGTATGAACTGGCAGCTATGCGGAAAGAGGATTTGGAGAGAACCTATGAAACCTTGGCAAGATTGATCGGTGTAGAATCACATGCGATCTCACGAGCAGAGAACGCTACACGGGCATGGGACATGGCATTCTACTCAGTAGATTTCCAGAGGGGTGACACCATCCTCACGACCTACACGGAATACTGTGCGAACTATGTCGCCTACCTCCAGATGAGGAAGAGGAGGGGGATCAGGATAGAGATGATCGATGACGATGACTGCGGACAGCTTGATCTCGGGGACTTAGAGAGAAGGCTCAAGAAGGGGGCGAAGATGGTGACCATCAACCACATACCGACCAACTCGGGTCTTGTCAATCCCGCAGAGGGGGTGGGGAAGCTGTCGGATGAGTACGGGGCAATGTACCTGCTTGATGCCTGTCAGTCAGTGGGGCAGAAACCAGTGGATGTGGAGAAACTCAAGTGCGACTTCCTCTCCACCACCGGGAGGAAATTCCTCAGGGCACCACGGGGAACCGGATTCCTTTACGTGAGACCGGAGGTACTGGAGGATCTCGAGCCCCCGTTCCTCGACGCGTGGGCTGCCTCATACAACGAGGACGACTACATACCTCATCGCGACCGGAGGAGGTTCGAGACCTTCGAGTTCAGCTACTCCAACTTTCTTGGCCTGGGAACGGCCGCAGAGTACGCGATGGATCTGGGTCTGAACAACATCTGGACCAGAGTACAGGATCTCTCCGAAAATCTCAGGAACAGGTTGTCGGAAATTAACAGTATCAAGGTCAGGGATCTCGGTGAGACCAAGTGCGGGATTGTGACATTTGAGGTAGACGGTGCAGACCACATACAGTTGAAGGACGAGCTTATCGCACAGGGTATAAACGTCAGTGTCACCAGCCAATTCAACGCACTCCTAGACATGAAGAGGCGACGCCTGAAGTCCCTCATGAGAGCCTCCATCCACTACTACAATACCACCGAGGAGATCGACAGATTCGCAGATATCTTACGGAAACTTCAGCAGTCTGAATAGATTTCAGTGAAGCTCTAAACCACCGTACCAGATAAACCTGTGTTGAGGGAATTAGCTATTGTCGTACTTCTGCTCATAATGACCTCGATGTAGACCGCCCAAAAGCCCTTTATGGATTTCTACGACTTCAAGGATAAATTCACCAGTACAGCTCCAGAAGACAGGCAGGATCTCATCGACCAGTAAATCATATAGGTGGAGACCAAGGGGTTCCCAGCTATAGTAAACGAAATTCACACCGTCCTTATCTACTACACCACGAGCAGTGTCAGCTCCGTTTCGATGGCTGGGGGCATGAACGGATGGAACCCGAACAGGGTATCAGGGGGGTTCGGATCCAACTCCGAGCTCGTGATGTCTAAGTTCGTGCAACCCGTGGAAATCATTGGTTAACTCACCTCCTGCTTCTCCGTCATTGCTGTGACCTTCAGCGTGAGAGAAGAACAGAAATGAATAATTGGTCAGGACCATAGCAGTATAGATAGTGTTCCAGTGTATTGTTTCTATCCACAATTAGGTTTCTTGGAGCACCTATAGCGGTAACATTAGATACCAAAAGCTTCTCCTCTGAAAATGATCTCCATTTATTGAGATGATAGACTATGTAGGAAACGTTCTGATCTTGAAATTCAGAGGAATATGATCTCACCCGTGACTATAGATATCAAACAGAGAATTGGTGGATATGTTATTTTTGTAAAACTCAATATGTGAGTTGTAATTGAGCATTCTCGTAGCGATGGCTCCAAGATCTTCTAGGTAGGACTCATTAGACATAATAGTTTCACTGACTCCACCCCCATAGATTGGTAATAGTAATTCCTGATTTCCTCTTCATCGGTGCTGGATTTGTCCTGGTTTTCATCTTCCAAACCCTAGGTTTCACGTCTTATATCAGGGTAGAACTATGGAGTTTGTAGGGGGTTTTCACAACTGGGATATGGGCTAGCCATATTTCAGTTCCTTATTTCACTAGTTCTATACTTACTAATCTACGCACTTCCACTAACAAAAATTGAGGAAAATGGCCAGATGCGATATGTGTCATATTTTCTTGCGGTATTCCCGTTGATCCTACTCGACATGATAATCATGGACTTCCTGGGTTTTGGGATGCAGCTATCTATCGGATCAGAGCTTTCATCAGTCTTCTATGCCAACCTAGGACACCCATCTTTTGGAATTATTCTCCCCGTTCTTTTCATCGTGATCGTTCTATCGTATGTGGTCTCTCTCACGGTCAAGGAGAGAATCGACATAGAAGAGAAGCCAGACCTATATCCAGTAGGAGACCTCCCAGAGGATCTGGGATAGGTTTATCAATAGACAAGAAGATGCAGGCCCATGGCATTTAGAAGAGAGGTGCAGGTGAAGAACCACACGTTGCTCATTCGAGAGGCTGAACCTAGCGACGCTCTGAATATGATCGACTACATCAACATCGTGGCAGGAGAGTCAAACAACATAGGGTTCGGACCCGGAGAGTTTGACGTACCAGTGGAGAAGGAGGAGAAGATACTCGAGCACTACGCATCTCTTGACAATTCCATATTCCTCGTCGGTTACATCGGAGACGAGCTGGTCTCCGTGTCGAATTTCTCCAGTAGCACTAGACCCAGAATGAGGCACACGGGTGAGATCGGGATGTCGGTGCTGAAGAAGTACTGGAGACACGGGATCGGGGAGGCAATGATGAGGGCCCTCATTGACTGGGCGATTGACACCGGGATTATCCGGAAGATGAATCTCGCAGTCGCTACCTACAATTCCGCGGGGATAGCTCTGTACAAGAAGACTGGGTTCAGAATCGAAGGGACGGTCACCCGGGAGATGATGATCGACGGGGAGTTCGTGGACACCCATCACATGGGACTGGAGATTGACTAGACCAAGTGAGATATTGGCATTGGTCACTCGGCAAGGTTCATAATCCCACAATTTACATGAAGAGTATGGCAACAGCAAAAGAACTGGTAATGTCAATGTTTGAGAACATCCAAAAGGGGACGGACTATGTCCTGCAGGCTATACCAATGGACAAGCTTGACCACCAAGTTGGTGGTGATTCAGCCACGATTGAGGCACTGGCCTTCCACATCTCCACCCTTCCGCTAGGAGCGGCCCTCTTCGCCCAAGATCTCTTTGACAAGTTCCCCGAGAACGACGCACTGATGGCGACCTTCGAGAAGTACCTCGGGGACTCGTTGAAGAACAAGAACTATCCCGAGATGTTCAGGAAGTCGTGCGAGGTCTTCCTTGAATTCTTCGGGGGTAAGACCGATGACGAGTGGGTGAACTCTACATACACCAACTTCCTGTTCAGGGGTGAGCGTACCTACCTCGAAGGTTTCCTCTCCATGCAGAACCACCTGATTCAGCACAGAGGTTCTCTCGTATCAACACTCCGTTCCGCAGGAGTACCCGTCACCCTCAGGCAGTACTGGGGTATGAAACCTCTTGAATAGGACCAATTAGTCTACGTTTTTCTATGATAGAAAATCTAGACTGTTTGTGAACCCCACAGTCAATCTGGAAATTCTCGTGATAGACAAATCAAGAAGAATCGCGATAATAGACAGTAGATACCACACCTTGGAGTTCCATACCTTAAGGGTAAAACACAACTTGACTGTGGTGCACGGAGACGAAATCCCGAAGAAAGTGTACGATGGGATACTGTACATTGGAGACGAGGAAAACTCTGGAAGTATAACTCTTGGTGACAAACTTCCCCGACTTCCCGTACTTATCGAGAAGGAATTTGATGGAGATCGTTTTCTGCAGTTATCTCAATATCTCCTCCTAAAGAAGGAGCTGGAACTTATGGGAAAATTCATATCACTGCATCGAGTAGTATCCAGCGAAATTATAAGACAGTTCTTGGTGGCAACGGAGAACTACCTGCAGATCCGTGAGGGAGTGAAAGTGGGTTCAATTCCCGAGTCGAGGTACGTTCTCCTCTACAACTGTGAGGTATCCGGAGATGTACCCCCCTCTGTTTGGGGCTTGACGATCAGGGGTGGGAAAGTAAGTTCGCTAAAGGGTGGTGAGTACAGCCATCTCAACCTAATCCATTGTGAGGTGAAATATCCAGAGGTTCAGTTTCCCACAGAGCTAGATACCCTCAACATCATCATGTGTGATATTGAGATAGATCACAGTAGCTTCGAAGGATGTGAGGAATTGACTTTCCTTAGGGTGATTGAGTCAGGTTTGACAGATATTCCTATTGTCGGTGCACCCAACCTATATGAGCTTGATATCAGCCAAAATCCAATCGATAATCTGGATCTGGATGAGCTCATGGGAAACTATCCCAAGCTCCGAAACCTCGTACTGGGTCAAGGAACAGGAGTAGTCAAGGTAGGTATGTCTACTCAAAACCTCGTAGTAAGAGGTGAAGGTTGGCGAATAGAAGGGTCATCACCCAATGTCTTTGTAGTAGGTTATAATGTAGAGACACGAAACTACGGATTATAACATTTCTTTATCTAAGAATCTGGTACTCATCAAAGAGCTTGATAGTAATTAGAGTTCATCGGAAGATTTGATATCCTTGGTGAACTCTTTCACACACTCAGGGCAAAGACTGTGGGTGAAATCTAAGTGTTTGTACTTGTGCATGTACTCCTCGAGTTGCCGCCAGTATCCCTCGTCATCCCTGATCTTCTTGCACGAGGAGCAGATGGGGAGAAACTCTCGAAGAAGTGAAATCTCTGCCTCCGCTTCTTCCAGCTTCTTCTGCATCTTGTAGTACCTTGGGGGTAAGAAATATTCTACGATGGAAAATTTGTTCTCAAGGAAGCTCTGGATCTCCTGCGGATGAGCTAGGAGCAAAAATATCAACAAAGTTGAAAACCCAGTTCCAAAGATGATTTTGGCATAGATACCGTTTCTGATCGAGAGGTGTGGTGAAGGGAAGAGGAGGTTGAAACCTATGGGGTAAACCAGTCCGTCGATGATGAGTACTACCAACAACCCTATGGCCATTCCGAGAATAAGAAGCTTGGGTGAATTTGTCACCCTCCTGACATATTTAATCACGAGCAACATGAGGACAATCTCGATAGAGTACAGGATGAGAGTAAAGAGAAGAGACAGGACAGAGTACTCGATGATAACATCGGGTATATCGATATAGTACACAGCCAGCCCCATCCGCACCAACCAACGGATAATTCCGAAGAGAAGAAAGAGGAAGATCGAGAGAATTGTAATCAGATAGATCAGGTTACGAACTACCTCGGGGTTTGGATTGCTGACAAGCAAGTAAACTGTGGCAAACAAAAGGGCGGAGTACGCTATATCCCCTCCATTAAGACTAAATCCTTCTGCGATCGGGATCTCATAGAGATTGTCAAAGAGCTGGACTAGAGAGAAGATAACACCGAGGTAGGCATAGCTGAGCTGGATCTGGTGTTCCTTGGACAGGAATATGCCCATGACAGGAGGTATTCCATAGATTCCAAGATGGAAGAGTATGCCAAGTGCCAACAATGTAACATCCATTTTCTGATAATATATTCCTTCATTGACTATAAGTCCTTAGCTTGAAAGATATTCTAGGTGATTAATGACTTACATTAGTGATCAATATCCTTTAAGACTTATTCATCCCATGTCTAGATCTACATAGAGTCGATAATTAAATGCAGTTAGAGGAAGTATTGACCAATTTCAGATGGAGATAATAGTTATCCCGTTAACCTAATATCTAACAAATTTTAACCGTATTAGGTCGAATATCCACTGAACGGAGATGAGTATCCAAATTGAGAGGAAGATCACACCTATTGTCAAGAGCAGGGTCTCATTGTCACCTACAGGGGCTGCCAAGATACTGACGCCAAGGCTCGTCGGGGTCGGGATCTCGATATTGTTAAAAATAAATGACACCGAGAGAGATTTAGAACCTGAGGTAGTCTTAAGCTCGATGGTGATATTCAGGACTTCCCCGGGTTGGATCTTTTCTACAAGGGTTGAGTTTACAACTTTCGCGGAGGATGCTTCGGGTCTGAGGCTGACAGGTCTCTCGCTCACCACCACCCTGAGATTCTGGTATACTATTGTCCCGTTGTTCATAAGAGAGATCTCGGCAGTGAAACTCTCATTCTCAAAGAGTGTGGTCTGCGCGATATCGAAGTCCTGTACCACGACGTTGAATCCGGGTTCGTTTGGGTTCTGAGCTCCAACCTTTACTAATAGCAGAGGGAGAAGAACAAGGACGAGGAACTTACGCGACCTCATGAGCCAACCTCCTTCTTGGTCCCGAAGTACAGGGAAAGCAGAAACAGCAATCCGCCCTGTATCAGCACGTACCGGACACCCTCGTAGAAATCGGGGGTGAAAATGTTACTGCTAGGGCCAATCGTCCCCCCAGAGAGACCCATGGTTGCAGAGATTAGACTGGAGTAGTTCGTGAATATCCAGTCCACATTTATATCCGCCAATCTCAGAAGGAAGATTAGCAGAGGTAAGAGGATCTGTAACCCGAAGAATGTCAAGGTCATGGACGATGCCGGCGAGTTCATCACTGAACTTAGCAAGAAAGCGAATGCGAGTAACGTGCTCATGAAGACGAATGAGTAAAGTAACGACGTCACCATCTCGGCAGGGATAGCGTCTGAACCATAGATAAGAATGACCGATACAGACACCACGACGTAATAGACGACTATAGCGATCCATGAGGACAGGAGCTGTGTGAGGTACTTCCCGATGATGATATTGGATCGCTTCTGTGGCAGAGGATATAGCAGGAGATCCGTGCCTTCGTACGATTCCCTGTTGATGCTGTCCGAGCCAAAGAACAGAGCGAACAGGATGTAGGCGAGAGTTGTGAAGTTCATCACGTTGGTGATATAGCTATAAGAGTCCTCGGGGAAATCTGAACCCGTAAGGAGAGGTATGAGAGCAAAGAGGGAGCTAAGCAGGATGGATATGATGAGTACAGTGAGCAACCTTCTACTCTTCCAGTTCTTGAGAAACTCGAACCTCATCGAGTTGGCCACCTCTCTGTAGTCGGTGAACATCGTGAAGCTCATTTTATCACCTCCTCTTTGTAGAGCATGAGATAGATATCCTCCAGCGCCAGAGTCATAGGTCTGTAGTGGTTGATAGGCAGACCGAGTTGGACGAGGTCCCTCAAGATCTCATATGTTGTCTCTCCATTGCCTTCATACCTGAGATAGATACTATCAGTGACCTCGATGTCCTTGACGTGGTTGATCTCTGCAAGTCTCTCAGTCTCCTTGTCGGTTAGATCCCTCAAGAACTTGATCTCTATACTCTTCGAACCAAGTTGCTTACGGAGCTCCCCAAGATCCCGATCCCCGATCTTCTCCCCATGGTTTAGGAATATCACTCGCGAGCTAATCTCGTCAACCTCCGTCAGGTTATGGGTCGTCATGAAGATGGTCTTACCCTCCTTGTTGATTTTCTTTATGAGATCCCTCACCTCACGGACGCCCTTGGGATCGAGTCCGTTGGTTGGCTCATCGAGGATGATGAGATCAGGGTCGTGGACGAGGATCTGGGCGATCCCCATCCTCCGCTTCATTCCCGTACTGAATGTCCCCACCTTACGTCTCCGCGCATCCTTAAGCCCCACGAGATCGAGGACCTCATTTGATCTCTTCTGCACGACGGATTTGTTCATCCTGAACACCCTTCCTACATATGAGAGGATGTCATCAGGGGTCAGTGACTTGTAGTAACCGGGCATCCCCACAAGTGCGCCCACATTCTTCAGAAGTTCACGTTCTCGCCCCAGGGTATTCTGGTCGAAGAGCTTCACTACACCCTTGCTGGGTTTTATCAAGTTCAGCAGGATCTGGATGGTTGTGGTCTTTCCTGCACCGTTGGGTCCGAGGAATCCTAATGACTCCCCCTCCCTAACCTGAATGTCTAGATTCTTAAGAGCCTTGACCCCGCCAGAGAAGGTCTTCGAGAGCCCTATGGTCTCTACCGCATATGTCATAGTGAATGAATCTCTCCGAAATCGCCTATAAAGGCTTGACTGAAACGTTTGCAACGAATATTGTTATCTTGAGATGCAGCGTATCTGATTCAGGGACGATTATGCGGTGGTCGTCGCAGATCCTGCTACCATAGTAACAGAATCTGTTATCAAGAGCACAGGAGTATTTTGGACAATCCAAGAGCCGTGTCCAATGATGGATAGAAAATGATATTACACCAGAGCATGTCAGATCACTGTGAAAGTCTCGCGGAGACTGGCGATCGCAATCGCGATAGCCTTGTCTGGACTTGTCTTCCTCATCACCATCGGGATACTCGGTCTCCTGATCTTCGGCCAGAGGCCAACTGCACATAACCCATCATTCCCGATCCTCTTCTTGATCATCGTCTTCAGCATGGGATCTCTCTCCGCCCTGTCTGCATTCTATTACTACTTCCCCGAGGTACGTCCCTCGAACAGGAGGAAGAGTAATCCCACCCCGGATTCTAAACCGTTTGAGATTGTCATGTTCGTGCTGTCCGACGATGAGGCAGAGGTACTCAAGGCTGTCAAGAAACTCGGAGATAGGACGTACCAGTTTGAAATCGCGAGGCTTACTGGTATGTCCCGAATGAAAGTGCACCGGGTATTGAAGAAGCTAGAAGACAGGCAGATCCTGCAAAGGGACAAGGAAGGGAGAGGGAGCAGGGTGTTTCTAGCTGACTGGCTTAAGTAGTACATCGTGAAGTTCGCACCAATATAATTGGAACCCAGTAAGTCCTTATTCAATGGATCGCACTTGCAGTTAGATGTCAATCTGTGTTATCACCTGCCATGGGTTTACGGGATATCCCGAGGAGATGAAACCAATGGGAATATTCCTTGAAAAGAAAGGCTATGTCTGGCACAATCTCACAATCCCGGGACATGGCACATCATCTGAGGATCTGAGGGAGAAGAAGTGGACTGACTGGACTGAGTACGTAGGATCAGAGATCACAAAAAAAGTAGATGAGTACGAAAAAGTAGTATTCGCGGGACTGTCAATGGGAGGGACACTCACCCTGTGGGCACTGGAGCACTTCCCACAGCTTAGTGGCGGGATCACCCTGTCCGCACCAATAGAGGTTTTGTCTTGGTATCAAATAATCCTCACTAAACTCCCTATAGGCTGGTGGGTCAACCGTACCGATGACGACATAAGAGACATAAACGATCCAGAGCAAAGAAGTATTCACAGAGCATATGAAACATTCCACACGGATAGCGTGAAGGAGTTGCAGAAGCTTGTCACTTATACTAAACGAAACCTGAAAAGAATCACACAACCCATTCTGATCGTACACTCCAGCAGGGACAAGTCTGTCCCTTTGAAAAACGCAGAGTACATCCACAGGATGGTCTCGTCAAATTGGAAGGAAATGATGATAGTTGAGAAGAGCGGACATGTGCTTACCCGGGATTTTGATCGAAAAAGGATATTCTTGAAGATCAATGATTTCCTTCTTACCCTTTGAATTACTTCTTCAAAGAATTCCGCATCTTAAATCTTACACTAATTAGAATAATTAGTAATCCAAGAAGAGGAAGGATGTATCCGAGGTATTCATTGGATATGTCGTCTTGGGCAGTAGTCCTAGTCCCAAACGAATCAGTCTCGATTTGAGGAAGAAGGGATCTTTGCTTGACCCACATACCATCTTCATCTTGGAAAACAAGTTCTGCCCTCAGCAGTGACTCCAGAGCTGCATTGGTATCGAGCGATATTAAGGACTTGTAGGACTGGGGAATTCCCGCGATAAATTTGAGGAATCCAGCTTGACCATCTGAGTATGAAAAATCCAACGTCTTATCTTCCAACCACGGTTGCTCAAGGAAAAGGAGATTCTCTCCCTCATTCAAAATGGTAAAACTCTCCTGTGTGAGGAGATATTCGATTCCTTTAACCACCAGATTCCGCTCCCCATCATCAAGGAAACGATCAAGCTTAATCAGGGTTTGGAGAACACCGACGAGCCCATGAGCGAGGTTATTGAAGAAAGTCGGATCTCGGGTTGATGATGGAATTCCGAAATGTGTACCATTATCAACAAAGACACTGAATAAGTAGTCAATACCTCTCCTGATGGTCTGATCGAACTCATTAGTACCCCTAAGAGTACTGTATTCATACAGCCCTTGAAGAACTCCGGCTACGCCCTCATCGAATCCATTGGAGATAAAGTCTCCTTCAAATGAGTAGGGCCAGCTTCCATTCTCAAACTGGATTGACTGCAGGAACTTGCCCATCTCGTAAGCCCACGCCCGGATACCCTGATCTCCAAGTACATCACCGTACGCATAAAGTACTGGTAAAATTCCTGAGAGACCCCAACCATAAGCAGTATTTACTGGCTTGTTCGGATCCTCAAGATCATACCAAGGAATGACACTGTACTTTACCCCCCCTGATTCAACAAGTTTTACCGTCTTCTGCAACCAGTTTATCATCCTCTTACCCTCGATTAAGAGAGAGCTATTCTGAGTCAGTTCATAGAGGGCCAGATTCAGTTTGAGCACCCCCGTAGATCCGTACTTCAAATCAGTAATCGCTATTGCATACGGATCACGGGGAAGAGCGTAGGCATAACCCCAGTGTGGAAGAGTACTCTTGTTGAGGGCTTGATCCATCAACGAACCGTACCCCTCTTTAGCCCAATCAAGGTACTTACTGTCGCCCGTGGCATTATAGAACTCAAGGAGAGAGAGGAGAATACCTACCGCACCGTACTTCATACCAGGATATATCGTATAGGATGAGGTAGACTTTGTCCAAGCAGCGTAGTTCTTCCCTTCATAGGTTTCTCTACTGTTCCACACCGTATCAATACATTTCTCGACAGGGGTAGGGTCAAAACTACCGAGGGATTGCATGGCAGAGATTATTGCCAGAGATATACCTACGCAACCATACTCGAGACCATAGTACTTATCCTGATCATATACAGGAGGTGCAGGCGCCTGTGAAAAGACTGGATTAACCAGTAGGAGGATCACAATAAGAGGGTTTAGAGACTTGAACAATACTATCACCTATGGGACGGGAAGTATCCACCCTAATCCAAATGTCTGCAGTATAGAGTGACCGTAAACATAGACACCACCTGCACCTGCTACAATCGCGGTAAGAGGGGCAGCAATCACCAGTGGAATGAGGTACATTATACCAGGAATGTAACTCTCTGTCGTAAAGAGGTGTTTCTTGTATACCACTCCTACGTATATCTTGAGGAACACGGGTATAAATAGAATAAGAACAGCAATCATGGAGAGTCTTACCTTGAATTCAAGGAGAGTGTTATTGATAGCTGGCTCAACACCACCTGCTGAGAAGAATCCCGTGATTCCGGCAATTCCATAACCGAAGATTCCCAAAATTGTGAGAATAAGACTCGTAAACTCGAATCTCTCTACATACCTCATGAACATTTCATACGTCAGTATGGTAATTCTCGGTTTCATATTCAAAAAGTCCGCAACTATTCTAATCGCCAGTGCAGTTCCACCTGCCGTGAAACCCATTAGTATCCCTATGATTGGGAAATGGATGACAGCAGGATGTCCGGTCTGTAGAAATTCCATAATTGTCTCAAAGATTATTTCAAAAATATCCATAGTTTATACCTCCTTACTCACTGCTCTGACGGAGATGTAGACTACTATTGCATACAGTACCGCCATAAAAAATATTCCCGCACCCAGGTTGTAGAAAATGTACGGTATTACGAGATTCTTTACCTCTTCAACCTCTTCCGTCTCAGGTTGGGCAAGTGTGACATTGCCTCCCAGCCCAATATCCGAAATGACGAACTTTGCCTGAGAGACAGAGCTGTCTGGTCGGTGTTTCTCTGCACTTGCGAAGTATACACTGACATTGAAATCGGGGGAGAAGATCACATCGTTTCCAAGTAGATCTTGAGTATCGAAAGATCGCCCTACCTCTAGGATCATCGAAATTGGTGTGCCATCAGTATCGTTAAGCATCACACTCTCCCAAACTAAATCACCCTTGGCATCCTGCTCAAGAAATGGAGGAGCAGTCCCCAAAGATGCACCGTCCCCATAGACACCTGTTTCCTTGGTCTGGCCAAACACCCACATGTCATCCCCCGCAGCCATGGGTTCCATATCAGCATCTTGGAAATTCTCGGGGTCAGAGCTATTATCACTGTCCCACTGTAATGCAACCCACTCGATCGTGATATCATACTGAATCTTGAAGTATACCTGACTCCCAAGGTGAACACTCGAGATCAGTCCCTTCTCACCGTAGGAAGAGATCGGGTATGAGGGTACACTATCCCAGATCGGGGAGATCAGTGAGTCCCCTATTACCACGGGTGGGTACCTGTGACTGACTTCTTCCGCCCCGCTATAATTCACTGCGTTGAAAGACAAAATCTCACCTAGACTTGCAGCATTGGGGGCAACCTGTCCACCCTGATCAAGAGGCCTTGCGCCTGCAGGCGGAGCTCCTATCATAGCGAATAGTACTATCACTAACACAAATATACTTCTTCTCATAATATTCACCTTATTCTAACCTTTAGTCGCCATCTAATCAATATTATCCTAATATAGTCTTTTTCAATATCGCGAGGATAAGCCCAAGAGTACCTATTCCTATGAAGACCCCCGATGTAGCACCAATGAGGCTGTAGTTCGGTTCAGAGGTGTATGGCGAGCTCTGTTGATTCTCGGCATCCTGATTCATAGGCACATCTACCGTTACTTCCTGTGGAGTGCCGTATACGATTTCGGAGACTTGACTTGATCCTATTTCATTCACTGCCACGATGTAATAGTAGTAGGTGACATTGTACTCAATATCCGTGTCGATATAGTAGAGATCCGTTGTGTTACCGATGTTGGTGTAGGTCTCATTATCGAGAGACTTGAAGACCATATAGTAATCTGCAGGCATGAAACTACTGTTGCCCTGTAGCCATACAATGGTGACTCCATCTTGGGAAGCGAAAAGCACTATGGATTCTGGGGTGGGAGGAGGAGTATATGTTCCGACAAGTGCCTCATCAGAGAGTTCACTCTCTCCTGCCGAGTTGACCGCAGAGACTGCGTAATAATAATGCTCGCCAACCGAGAAATCTTTGTCCAAGAAACTGGTTGTGTTCGTGGTCGCGACCTTGATGTACGGGGTACCCTGAACCTTGGTCCGATATACGTTGAAGCTGACTGACTCCTGACTACTCGCCGCCGTCCACGTGAGTAGAATATGGTTCCCCTCGAAACTAGCAGCTACATAGATGGGTCTATCAGGGAGATCAAGTGGTGTTACTTCAACATGGTTCGATACATTGCTCTCACCCCTCTGATTTAAGGCAGATATTCGGTAGAAGTACGTAGTACCAAATTCGAGGCTGTCGTCCATATAGAAACGCGATATTGATTCTCCGACAAGTTCGTACCCACCCACTTCGGTCGAACTCACATAGATATTGTAGCCCTCGATAGGTACACCACCATCGTACTCCGGTTTGTCCCAAGTAAGCACAAGGGTTGTACCTGAGAGCTTACTCTTCACATTCATAGGAGTTGTAGGCTTCGTGGCAGGAATTGCGGTGGCAGAGAAGGAGTAAGGGCTTTCGCCAATCTCACTCGTTGCAGATACCATATAGGTGTACTCTTTTCCGTTCTTAACGTTTAAGTCTGTATAGCTGGTTTCGTTGGTAGTCGCGATCAGAGTTACTTGTCCAGCAGAGTCTATTCTGTAGACAGAGTACTGGCTTATCACAAATCCACGCCCATCAGCAGCATCCCATGTCAGCGTGACCTCTTGGTCACCAGCAAGAGTGTTGAGGTTAGTTGGTGCCAAGGGTGTGTTAGCAATAGTAATCCTCTGCTCCAGACTCATTGGGCTCTCGCCATATCCATTCACTGCTGTCAGTGTGTAGTAGTAAGTCTTCCCATTCTCTGCGGAGGTATCGACGAAGCTATTTGCAGAGGAGTTAGTCCCAATAAGCATATAGCTTGAGCCAGAGCTATTGGTTCGGTAGATGTTGTAGTATTCAATTGGAAAACCGCCATCTGTGAAAGGAGCATCCCATTCGAGAGACGCATAGTTGTCACCATTCACAATCGTCAAGTTCTCTGGTGCCGTAGATTCACCGACTGGGTGTGCGGATACTGTATTTGTCAAGATGCTCTCATTGTACTTATTTTGGGCATTCACTTTGTAGTAGTAATCAAATCCATTGATTACATTTGTATCAACATAGGACAACTCTGTAGTGTTCCCAATAAAAGTAAATCCAGATGTCGAGTTGGTGCTTTTGAAGACATTGTAGGCAGTAACAGGTATACCACCCGTACTTGAGGGCACATCCCAACTGATATTGACTTTTGAGGAGTTAGCTACAGCAATCACATTCTGTGGCTCAGTAATCTGACCAAGTGGAAGTGCGGTGACAACATTCGAGTCTCCACTCTCTCCGTTGGAGTTGTTCGCAGTTACCTTGTACTTGTATATCACCCCAGTCACCACCGAAGTATCCACATAATTCCGAGATGTGGTAGTTGTAACTATGGAATAATTAAGACCACCATTCGCAGATCTGTACAGAGTATAACCCGTAATTGCACTGCCTCCATCTCCCGCAGGAGCAGACCACGAGAGGGAGACATCCGTCTCGCTTGCCGATGCAGACAATCCTTTGGGGGCTGCGGGAGGCCCATAGAATACCATATTGTAATATTTATCTTCACGGGTATGAATGATTGAGATGTCATCGCTGGTACTGTGGTAACCGAAGACTAACTTCCCCATATTCACCCCAGGGATAATTTCGACGTCATTGACAGTATCCCCGGTGTCCAACAACCGGCTGAATTCCAGCGTAGTCCATCCACCAGATTCGGAGGCCGCATACTCAATGATGTTCTGCACACCATCTGGTGGTGGGACGACCTTTCCTATACTGTAGGCATCATATATGTAGGAAGAATTGGCAGCGGGGTTGAATCCACCAATAACCATATCATAGTTGTCCATATCTCCTGTCCCACCCCATCCTATTGCGATCCATCCAGTACCTTGTTCTTCGAGAGCCATGTACAAAGTTCCCCGGACAATGGAGTAGTGGAATATGAATCTTGATCCCACATTTATTGTGTAGTCATACTCTCCTGAGTTCACTGTTCCATCAATAGATATCACCGTCGGAGTTGTTTCAGGAGCGGGCTGGGACGGCATCATCGAGGACTGAGAGCCAGAGATGAGAATAACCGTTAGCAATAAAATTACTATTCTTAATGTATTCATATACTTTTCTTCCTGTTTTTCCTGTGAATCTAGGCATCATTTTCGGATTTAAAGCTTGTCATGAATCAATCCTCAATTCCAAAAACAATACAAAAAGTTGTGCATTATCCTATATTTTCACAATATATACCGTACATCTCACAAAATATAACCACCACAGTTAGCACCGAGATAAACCACCCCCATAAATTAAAAGCCATCCGAGAGGAAAACAATAAGAGGAATCACAGAAAACTTACTGACTAAGAGTTTGGCTTGGGCAGTCGAGTAACTAGATATGTCACACCCGACAAGAGACCAAAACCAATGAAGAATGCAGAAGTATAGAAGACATCCCTGAACTCAAAAAAGAACTCGACAACCCCACCAGATCCAGAATCAGTTGCCTCAATCACTATGAAGAAGGAGCTCGAATAGCCACTTTCACCATAGGCATTCAATGCGGTCACGACGAAGGTATAGTTCAACCCATAAGTCAGATTAAAGATCGTATAGCCCTGAACAGTGCTGTTCCCAACGAAGGTGTAATTACCGCTCGTCCCGTTAAACATGTAGACATTGAAACCGGTGACAGGACTCCCGCCATCGAAGACAGGAGAAGTCCACTGGAGTACGACGTCCGACCCCGATTGGTAGCCTACAAGATTAAGAGGCCTCTCAGGAATTGTTGCAGCAGCGATTGATGTCGAGTTTGACGGAGACCCCTCCCCGAGCTGAGTAAGCGCAGTGACACGGTAGATATACTCAAGCCCCTTCAGTATAGAGCTGTCCACATACTGAGTCATATTGGAGTCCCCCAAGTATAGAAACACACCACCTCCGTCAGACGACCGATAAATAAGATAGCCTGTAACAGCATAGCCACTCGTCTCCAGAGGAGCACCCCACCTCAGGTTAACCCGCACACCATCATAAGTCGCCCTCAAATCCAGTGGTGCAGAGGGAGGAACACCAGGCCTTGCAGACACAGGAGACGAAGCAACACCTTCACCCCTCGAATTAACTGCAGAGACCCGGTAGTAGTATACCCCACCATTCACAACATCCGTGTCGTTGTACACCAATTCACTAGTGTTCGCTATAACAGAATAACCGGAATCAGCACTCAGACTTCGATAGACGAGGTACTCAAAGATATCGAACCCTCCATCAATCAGAGGAGCATCCCACATTAGAACCACGAGCGAATCTGATATTTCAACCCGGAGGGAGATTGGAGATCGAGGAACCCCACCAACAAGTATCGATGCAGGATCGGAATACTTACCCTCACCTTGCGAATTGACGGCAGCCACAATATAGTAGTATATTTCCTGATTTGCAACAAGATCATCCTGAAAGAAACGAGCAGAGGTATTCGCAATGAAGCCGTAGCTGGTAGACCCACTAAGAGAACGATAGATGTTGTAAGAAGTGATGTTGTACCCATTGTCATCGGGCTCTGACCAAGTCAAATTTACGTACCCAAAACCCGATTCTATAGAGGTTATCACGGGAGCAAATGGTACCTTGGCCACCTTTATCTTCGACTCTTCTGAGAATTTGCTCTCCCCGAAACCATTTACAGCAGTGACCACGTAGTAGTATATTTCAAGGTTCACAACAGAAGTATCCTCAAAACCAAAATCAGTATTGTTCGACCCAATAAAGGTGTACGGTCCACCCGATGTTTGAGAGCGGTAAACATTGTAGCCCGTGATCGGATAGCCCCCGTCCGTGTACGGCGCAGACCAGTTGACTGCGATCGTCTCCGCATCGGTCAGGAACGTGGATATGTTGTCCGGAGGGACACTTTCACCTGTAGGCCTAGCAGAGACCTCACTCGAGTAAGCACTCTCCATGAAGATATTCTTGGCCGTAACGACATAATAATACGTTATCCCATTCACTGGAGTTATGTCAGAGTACCCCAGAGCAGAAGTATTCCCACCCAACAGCACGTATGACTGACCACTGATCTCTGACCGATACACATTGTAGCCAGTGATCGGACTACCGCCATCACTTGTCGGGGGATCCCATGAGAGATCAACCTGCGACCTACCTGGAGTGGAGATAACATTTAAAGGCTCAGTCACCGTCCCCGAAGGTATGACCGAGACCTCCTTGGAATACACTGACTCCCCCAATACATTGGTCGCAGTCACGACGAAATAGTATGTCTGGGAATTGGTCAGACCGGTGACCTCGTATGGGCTCGTGACCCCACTACCCTGTACGGAATACCCTGAGCCAGAAGTCTGACTCATATAGACAGTATAGCCAGTAATAGAAGAGCCACCATCCATCGCATCGTCCCACTGAAGAGACACCTTCCCATCCCCCGGAGTCCCAACAACATTGGTCGGGGGAGAAGGGGCAACCTTGGAGAAGGTTGCAGTTGCATAACCCCTAGCGGTATGGTACGAGGTGAAATCGTCAGCAGTATCAGAATATGCCCAGATGAGATTGACAGTCGATTCCAGAGCTATCACATTGTCCTCGGTAGAGTCACCAGTGTCAAGAGCCCTACTAAATTCGAGAATAGTTGAGGTTGCATTCTCAGAACCAGCATAAGACAAGATGTTGTCAGTACCATCCTGGACATGCGATATTGTACCTGTCCCCCAATTATCACTCATGTGGCCCCCAGTACCATCCACATACCCAATGTAAATATCAGACTGATCCATCTTGGAAACATATCCGAATCCGATAGCCAAATACCCTAACTTCATAGCCTCCATTGCAAAATAAATCGTGCTACCATTAAGGGAGTAGTGCAGGTAGAAATTGGAAGCACCGTCTATGAGTATTCTATCACTGTATTCACCTTCTGAGATTTTCCCATCGTGAATCACCATCGCACTGGTCGGCTTTGCAGCGAGAGGAATAGAGAGAGGAGGTACAACACCCGGTTGCGCCCCTCCACCAAAAGCCAAAAGAAGCACGACAATTAATAAGGAACATAGGATAATTTTCCGCATTTCACTATACGTTATGTATGACATAAATATATATTAATTGGTATCAACAATCCAATTTTGATAACTACATATTGGAATATTTCGCAATATAACAGGTATTAATTGTAAAAGATTCAACCCACCACAACGTTTGTATTGATCACTCACCCCAACCAATCAGTGACACTACCCCCTACAATGAGCACCGATATCGTCCCACCGCATAAACATTGGAACAACCGTACATTACGCTCAGGATAACAGATTACCCACCACTAGACTTTGACACAAAATATGCAATGAGAGTTTTCAATTCTTGTGATTTGACCGAAGCATTTAAATATAACATTAGGTCATAAACATACATGTCAACAACATACATATCGAATATTGATAGGTATGGACGCGACATGTAGGAGTGATATTATGTCAGAGATAGAAATCCCCGAAAAGAAAAGCTTCGCTATTAGTGGCATGACATGCGCATCGTGTGTCAACACAATAGAAAGCTATGTAAAGAACCAGAAAGGAGTCAAAGACGTCTCCGTAAATCTTCTAGCAGAGGAGGCGGAGATCGAGTACGATCCCTCAGTCATCTCTGCAGAGGACATCATCGAGTGGATCGACGACATCGGCTACTCCGCTGAAGCCAAGTCCTCAGGAGAGGCAGGGTCTATTGACCTAGATATCCAGGGAATGACCTGTGCCTCCTGCGTAGGCTCAATTGAGGGCTATGTAGGATCCTTAGACGGTGTCAAGTCGATCTCCGTGAACCTCACGACCGAGAAGGCTAAAATTGAGTATGACCCCGAGAAACTCGGCCCACGTGATCTCATAAAGGCTGTAGAGGATGTCGGATACAAGGCATCGCTTGCCCAAGAGACTGTTGACATCGAGAGGTTAGAGAGAACAGAGGAGATCCAGAAATGGAAGAACAAGTTCATCATCAGCTCATTCCTCACACTGCCCGTATTCCTCATTGCGATGATTTTTGCATATGTTGAGGCGGGTCCAATCACGCAGTTCCTCGACATCGAGATAATTCCCCGGCTTGGAATGGATGACGTCATAGAGCTAATTTTTGCTACACCTGTACAGTTCTGGATAGGTGCAGAATTCTACAGAAAGGCGTACAAAGCAGCAAAACATAAAGCAGCAACAATGGACACGCTCGTTGTCCTCGGTACTTCTGCTGCTTATTTCTACGGAATATTTGTGATGATCTACATGCTTGT
>WAMJ01000287.1 GCA_015522385.1 Candidatus Heimdallarchaeota archaeon | reverse complement strand
CAGCTCTTGGATCTGATTTGTAATACACACCTGAATTGTAGTAACCTTCATACTCATCCTTATCCGAGAGTGTGTCACCATCGGTATCGACCATATTCGGATCAGATGTATATTTAGTCGAACCGACGTACCATCCATTAACTTCCAGACCGTCACTGAGTCCGTCACCATCTGTGTCTGGGGAAAAAGGATCAGTGTTGACAGAGGGACTTAGCTCAGTGGAGTTATCAAGACCGTCTCCATCAGTATCAGTTAATGTTGGATCGGTTTCATATAGATCCAAGTGCAGGTAAGTGCATAGATATTTCCGGATCGATATCAATTCAGAGTAGATGACAGAACGAGGAGATACTTCTGATTAGTTATCCTCAAGAATCAGTGAGTGAATGCCA
This sequence comes from Candidatus Heimdallarchaeota archaeon, assembly GCA_015522385.1. The sequence continues at coordinate 3,510 of WAMJ01000287.1, read as the reverse complement.
GTACTTGCTACATTGATTCTTGATTGATCTCGATTGGGAAGCAACATTACTGTCAATTACGTCTGTTGGTAACTTGAATCGGGATTGAGAGCACGCATTAAATTTTATTGGATGGAGGTAGAGAAGAAGCTTTCAGAATCTATTAGATTGACTTCTCATTACAATGACAGATTAGATCTTGATTATTTCGGCATATATCTAACAGACCCATTGCTCAATGACACCGATTCTGACTACTATCTGGACAGTGCTGAGATTAATTTTGGAACCGACCCGTTCGTTAATGATACTGATTCAGATGGTTTACTTGATGGTGAGGAAAGAATTGGTTTCTCTTCTAGTCTCAATGGTAGCACCGTTACCTTCAAATCCAATCCACTTCTAGTAGATTCAGATTCTGATGGGTTGACCGATAGGTCGGAATGGCAGCAAGGAACAAACCCTGAGAGTACAGACTCAGACATGGATAGTATATCTGACTACAACGAGCTTGATGGATGGAACCCAACTTGGAATGTGACCCTAACCTATAGCTCTGATCCCCTCATTCCTGACACTGATGGTGATGGAATCACAGATGACCTGGAAAAATTATCTGGGACAAATCCACGATCTGAAGATAGCGATCTGGATGGACTACTTGACAGTCAAGAGCCATTGATATTTACCAGTATTGTCAATGGTGAGATAAAGACATTCCGTACGAGTCCATTATATGTTCCATCATTTCGCTGGAATAGGAGGTAGCTCTTTGCGTCAAACCAACCCGTCCTCCCTACTATAGTCAAACCAACCTTTGAGATACTTCTCATCTGTTCAGTAGTTGAGATATAGAGAAGGGTTGTATCAAGCGAAGCGTGAACGCCAAAGAGGAATACTGAGATATCAGCGGTTGTCGAAACCCAATTCTCAAGCTCATCAATCAGGAGTTGCCCTCCTCTATCAACCATTGAGCTATACTTCTCTTGCACAATTATTGGTATACTGACGATTTGGAGTGTTAGATCACTGGAAGTAGTTGAAAAGGATTCATACTTCTCAATTAATCGATTCAAAACGTCAGTGGGATTCTCTACAGCATCTGACTGAAGAGTAATGAACTCTGTCACTGTGCCCCTGTTCATCTCGTGGATGAAAGAACTACTTTGCTCACCAATAGTTATGATTTCAGAGGTAGTTACTTCCTCTCGATTCAAGATTGGAGTTTTAGAAGATGTAAGCGATTGTGATATTGAAACCCCGTATCTCTGTCCCTGGGTAGAGAAAGATTCACGATTGTACGATGAGATTTGGTATTTTTTCGACTCTTCAGAGTTTGATAAATCCCAAAGGAGATTGTCAGAGTCGACACTATAAATCTCATTTTGTGATTGCGTCAATGCATATGTACTAATTGCCTGAACCTGCCCTAAACTCGAGGTTATAAGAAGGGCAACTAATACACATGTAATAAGTTGTATATTTTTCATAATTTCACCGTTTTCAAGAAATTATTATGAGTATTTTTGAGTAAGAGGATATAAATTTTTTCACCACAGTGTAAAACCAATGGTTAATAATTTCATAATCACCGCTCATTATTTAACCTACACTCACCATATATACAGGAAATACATATTTTGGAAGTAGATGTAGTTGAGGTTGAATTGTACAAATATACATGAGTGGATAGACCATAATCTTTTTGTTATACCCGTGATTTCCATGTAGTATGAGGTTAAAAGTTCAGTCAACTAATTATGACGAGCTCGTTGCCGAGATCATGGGAATCGAGGGTAAACCACACACAATAGAAATTTCAGATAACTATACCGGAAATACAATTCCAGAGGATATTTTTGCGTTTGACTCAATAGTATCCATTACTATAAAATCAAGAACGGTGGAAGAATTACCTCAAACTCTTGCATATTCCTCACGCTTGAAGAGGGTTACTATGAATAATACCAGAGTTTCCCAGTTACCCAAGGAACTCTATAATTCCGAGTCGATTAAAGAGCTGATTCTCTCCAGTAACAAAATCTCACAGCTTTCTAGCCACATCAACAACATGAAGTCGCTGACCAGGTTATCGATCGACTGGAATGAGCTAAGAGATCTGCCCAATCTGAGTGATACATCACTAGAGATTGTGAGTACATTGGGCAATCCAATTCAGTCGGTTGATCCTAAACAATTCCCTACAAAAATCAAATCACTTCTCCTTGGAGGAGAGATCAGTCCCATATCGGATTTCAGCCACCTTCAGTATCTCGAGAGGCTGACACTGAATGATGAAAGGAATGCACTGGAATCAATCAGGCTTCCACTTTCCATTAAGTACCTCTTCATCAATTCTCCCAAGAGTACTTCATTTCCATCAGGAATTGAGGATCTTCCTAATCTGGTGACGTTTAACTGGAACGGGGGACAGCTATCAAATGTAGTCATTAATGGGGGAACTCTCCCATCTTTGAGAAACCTCGCTCTACTCAATTGCGGACTGTCAAAGGTACCGGAGGGAATAGAACTCCTTCCGAATCTCAGGGAACTCAATCTGGAGAACAATAAGATCGAGACCTTGGATAGATCATTTTCAAAAGTAAAAAAACTGCTCAAGTTGAACCTCTCAAACAATCCAATCAGAGTGATTGACGAGCATGCACTGGATTCTCTACGGGTGACCACTGTCGTCACAGTCGACGAGAACCTGAGATCATTTTTATTTGAGGTTTTCCCCGACATAGAGGATAGGGTAATCCTCGAGCTCGGTGGTGATATACACTAGATTAAAGAATTCACACACATTAACAGGATACATAGTAACGGTGTAAACCGTGACGTCATTTGTAGAACTTTCGCTCATCAGTGGTGGGATCTCCACAACTAGAGCAGAATGCATCATCCAAGGAGATCGGGGATCCGCACTGGAAGCACACGACGTCTACAGACGACGTCCTCTTGAAGTTATTCACAAAGGAGCTTTGAGGTCTGATCTGCATCTGTGTTTGAGTTGACTGGAGAAATGCTTTCTGTTCAGATTTGGCCTTAGCTATCCGCATCGGCCCCATGATGATCATAACGATAGGGATCAAAAGGAAGATTAGAATGATGGGGTTGAAGAATTCCAAACCTGTGAATAGAGGTACGAAGAAGAAGACAAGTATCACGAGGAAGATTATTCCTCCTACTATCCCCGAGGTCGACTCCCCGATCTTGGCATCCGAGTAGCAAACTGGGCAGTATTCGTAGCTCTCCGTGTAGCTGTGCTCACCGTGATGTCTGGTCTTTCTGAAGATGCGCTTATCCAAGACACAGATTGGTCTCCTGCACCTCTCGCAGGTTGTGACCGCGGGTTCATTTGGATGATAGGAGCAATTCACCACAATTAAGAATAGAAGGCTATGCATATTAAGTTATTGGTTTTTCAGCACATGATTGACAAATTGGTGACTTGGTGACACGACCTCTTAGCAAATTAGATTCCTATGTACACTATCCGTCTCTGCATTATACATGATAAGATTGATT
>WAMJ01000286.1 GCA_015522385.1 Candidatus Heimdallarchaeota archaeon | reverse complement strand
TGGATAAAATACTGAAGGATTAGACGGGGACGGACACCGTGTTCATGATGTCCTTTATGATGACCTCACCGGTTGATCCCTCCAGCTCGACCTCCGACTTCAGCTGCAGTCTGTGGTGAACAGTTGATACGAGGATTCTCTTGATGTCGTCGGGAATAACATAGGACCTTCCGCTCATGGCTGCGTAGGCCTTGCTGTGCCCGAGAATGGCAATAGATGCACGGGGTGAGCAGCCGAGGACAAGTCGAGGATCTGTTCGGGTCTTGACGACTATGTCCCTCATGTACTGCATGACCTCGTGGGAGATGTACATGTCCTCCTTGATCACCTTGATCATTTTGTTGACTGTCTGTGCAGTGGTCTTTCTGTTGACCTTCAGCTTGATGCCGTCCTGCTTCAACTTGATGATGTCCAGTTCCTCATCGGGTTCGGGGAGCGTCAACAGGAGCTTCATTCCGAAACGGTCGACCTGTGCCTCGGGGAGTGGGTATGTACCCTCCTGTTCCACAGGGTTCTGCGTAGCGATCACGATGAATGGTCTGTCCAGTTTGTAGGTGGTTCCCTCGATGGAGACCTGCTTCTCTGCCATTGCTTCGAGGAGCGCGGCCTGCGTCTTTGGTGGAGACCTGTTGATCTCATCAGCCAGTAGTAGATTTGTGAAGATGGGGCCTCTTCTGAGCTTGAATGTACCCGTCTTTGGATCGTAGATGTTTGTCCCGAGGACATCGGACGGGAGGAGATCTGGTGTGAACTGTGCCCTGTTGAATGCCAGACCGATCGCCGAGGCGAAGGAGTTGGTGATGTGGGTCTTGGCGATACCCGGTACTCCCTCTAGGAGGATATGTCCCTCTCCGAGGAGAACGATCATGATATCCTCGAGGACATCTGCCTTGCCAATGACCACCTTTTTCACTTCTTCGTACACCTCTTCCCAGATAGACTTGATGTCCATGGGAGTAAGCTTTCCATCGGAGATTGACTCTGAGTCTTCCTTAGTATCTAATGCCTTTTTCTTTGCCATGTTATCACACGTATAGTATATTTGGTATTGAACCTCATAGAATTTATGTGTTACCTGATGAATTAGTACAAAAGAGGAAACAGAACATCAGGATTTCATCCGTCGTTGATTGAAAATCACGGGGGTTTGGTGGAGTCCTAATCCTTTTTAGCTCTCGATATTGGTCTCAACTATTCCTTACTTCAAGAACTACCGAGCCGTGCTCATGGGCGATGATCTGGAACCGATCTGGAATTCAAGAGTGTATTTCAGTGATGATGGTTCAATCGTTGAAATAGCGGAGCTTAGTAGTGAGATAGAGTGCAGAGATGTCCTGATCCCTGGAATATTTAATGCCCATGTACATTCCGCGGACATAGGTCTAAGGGGTGTGAGGGGTAAATCCCTTGACGAGCTCGTGGGAGCAAACAGTATCAAGTCCAAGTACCTCAGTAGACTGTCATCCGTCCAATTGGACACGGCTGTCAGGCGATCCTACGAAGAAGCGAGAAACTTTAGAATCTCGGGATGGTCTGATTTCAGAGAGGGAGGAATTGAGGGTTTGAGACCTTATGAGACACTCCCTTTAACATTCCTTGCATTTGGCAGACCGGATGTTTCCGATTTCCATAATCTTGGTGAATTCGACCACTTTGGGATCAGAGATGTCGCGTACTACACTGAAGAAGAACTGAATCAACTTAGAGAGTACGCTGAATTGGGTGCCAAACTGACATTCATTCACGCTTCGGAGGACAAGGATTTACGAGACAGGTGGCAATCGAAATATGGGATGTCAGATGTGATATGGGCGGTTGAGGAGATAAGACCCCGAGCGATTGTTCACCTCACGCACTCGGGCATTGATGATTTCCGAGTAATGAAGGATAGAGATACTGGTGCAATATTCTGTCTGGGCTCGAACCAGTTCACCAAGGTAGGAGTTCCAGACATACCGCTTGCCATTGAGATGGGTTTGGCTATTGGTGTGGGGACAGACAATGCGATGTTCTTTCCACTGTCAGTTGGTGACGAGCTCCGTAGGATACAAACTGTATTTCCAGAAATAGATTCCAAAACTCTTATCTATATGGCAACAGTTGGTGGTGCGTCCCTTGCCAATCTAGACTTTAGTATCAGGAGACGCTCTAGTCATTACACAGAGCTCTCGCTTGGAAAAATTGGTGGCGAGACTGAATTGTTCAATGAAATCGTGACTAAGTTTCCTTAGGATCTTGCCTTCAACTTACTGAATTCTGAGATAACATTAGCGAGCATGTCGTCTGGTCCGACACTGATTCCAATAGTGTCTAGACCCTGAAGCAGTTTGAAGAGCTCTTTCCTGTCATTGATCAAGCTCTCCTGGATAGCTTCTCCGATCAGACGATCTGTGGGGGACAACTCAGATATCCTGGTCTCGAACCAAGGTCCAAAAGGCGAGATGATGAAGACCCTGTGCTTGTGACTACGTAGTT
>WAMJ01000285.1 GCA_015522385.1 Candidatus Heimdallarchaeota archaeon | reverse complement strand
TTCAGACTATAAAGATTGTGAAGTGTTGGATAGTTCCATTCCTACATATCTATTCAATCAAATTTATATCCCTGTAGGATAAATCATACGTGTTTGTAATGGAAGTTGACAACTCGATGCTTTCCACAGTGAGGAAAGCCAAGGCATTGGAGGAAATTGGTTCGACAGAAGATGCCATTAATTCTTATATTGATGCCGCAGAGATTGCGGTGAACATGATTAAAGCGACGGGTAATGAGAATCGTAGAGAGTGGTTAAAGAAGCTAGCGAATGACATAATTGCCCATGTGAAGTTCCTTCGGGAAAAGAAGAGCAAACCAGCTTCCACAGAAGTCCTACCACCGAGTAAGGAGAAGGGCACAAAAGCTAAGTCTGAGCTCAGCTACATGATGCTGGTCAGCAAGTCTGGAACTCAACTTATGGGACACTCATTTAATACTGAGGAGGGTAGTAATATCGCCAAAAATGACATCCTCTTCTCCAGCGCTATCACAGCCATTGGTAGTATCTTCAACGAGACCGTCCAGAAATCGATTGAGGAGATTAGGCTTGAAGATATGTGGCTCCACTTCCTCAAGCGTGATGAGTTCATCTCAATCATCTTCACCGAGAATGTAAGCGAGAAGACAGTGAAAGCACACCACAAGGCTGTTAAGTATCTCGAGGAGCACTATGGGGATGATATTCAGGCAGGGATCAAGCAAGGAGTCCAGCTCAATGTCGATGCGGAATTGGCCCACACGATAAATCAAATCTTCGAAATCTGAATCTACGCCTAATTTTTAATAGCACTACACTGTCCATTCTTTAAGGAGAGAAACATGAAATTCGATCAATTGGGTCTGGACGATAGACTGGTCAAATCCCTGAACGAGAAATTTGGCTACTACAGTCCTACAGAAATACAGAAGAAAGCGGTTCCCGCAATTATCAAGGGTAAGCATGTCCTCGGTATCGCACCATCCGGTACTGGGAAGACTATAGCTTACCTAGCTCCAGTTATACACAATATAGTCCGCAAACCAGTTGAGCACAATAACCCTCTTGCCCTTATTCTCTCCCCAACCCGCGAGCTGGCCCGACAGATCGAAGGTGAGGCTGAGAAACTGGGTGAATTTGTCGCCCTGAATTCCGTTGGGATAATCTCACACCGACCCTTCAACAAAATACAGGCAAAGATGAAGGAGCCAGTTGACATTATCATCGCTACTCCACTTAAGCTTAAGGAGTACATAGAGAAGGGACTGGTTGACCTTAGTAAGATCCAGCACTTCGTACTCGATGAGTGTGACCGCTTACTTGAGATGGGCTTCTACGATGATATAATGGAAATTTACGACATCTTCAAGAAGAACAAGGAGTGTAAGACCCACCTTTTCTCCGCGACACTTCCCAAAGATATGGAAAAGCTTGCCAATGATATGATGAAGAGCCCCCACAAGATCGAGATAGCTCGGCTGAAGACTTCGAACCGGTTGAAACAGAACATCTTCGAGGTTACCAAAGGTGAGAAGCTGGATGTACTTGCTGATCTACTTCGGGACCCCTCGATCACCTCTGCAATAGTCTTCTGCCGGACCAAGGATGCAGTAAGGGTCGTTGCCAACCATCTCCTCAAGGAGGGACTTGAGCTAGAGGAGATCCATGGTGGTCTTACAGATAAACAGAGGATGAAGGCCTTGATAAACTTTGATCACGGTATTGTACAGGTTCTAGTCGCTTCTGATCTTATTTCCAGAGGAATAAATATTCCTGAGGTATCCCATGTCATCAACTTTGACCTACCCAACGTGATTGAGGATTATGTTCACCGGGTTGGAAGGACGGCAAGAGCTGGAAGACCGGGGACCGCTTGGACTCTGGTTACCCCCGAAGATTTCCACAATGTTGCAAGATATGAGAAACTAATAGGAACTAAATTCCACCGTTCGCGGAAACTCCCTGACCATCTTAGAGTGTCTAACTACGAGCTTAAGAAGAAGAAGAAAAAAGCGGACGCAAGGGTTCAGAGGGAGAAGGAACGTAAACAGAAGTTGGAGGAGAGAAGAAAGAAGAGGACCTTCAACCCTGGATGGAACTACAGAAAAGAGAAGAAACCTCCAACAAACCGTAAGAGAAGACGTTAGGTCTCAATCGATTTATATAGGACTAAATTGTCTCCCTCTCTGATGACGAGATCCTCCCGTGGTCTACTAATAATTTCCCCATCTCTGTCAAGAAGAAGAAGTTTGTATCCGTATTTCATCAATCGCTGAAGATTCCTTCCGATCAGATGGTCGTTGCTTCGAACAATATGCTCAAAGACTTGGTGTTCCTCTGTGATGAATGATGGAGTCTGCTGAATTTTCGCTAGAAAAATCAAGATCATTGCCCGTGCAGTGAGCATCCGTGGAGAGAATATTCTATCCACCCTTACCTTTTTGAATATCTCGTGCTCTACCGGACTTTTGACATATTGGAATATAACTGGGGAGACTTTGCTTTTACGAATTGAGAGTGAGAGATTCAGGGACTGTAATGCTTCCTCAAACATATTTATCACCAAATCTTTGTCGCTCAGATTCTCTTCTATCTGGGGTATCGGGTCGATTTTTTTAATAAGAATTGAATTATATCCAAGCTCCTCTGCAAGGCGATGCTCTTCCTCGGAAAAAGTTAGGATATCTATCTCCTGATTCTCGATAGTTATATGACCGATTACATGGTGGATCGCACGAGAGAAACCTCCTATGAAGATCTTATCATAGACTTCCTTTTCTTCTCTCATATCCTCAATCATCGAGCTGTCAAAATCCTCTTGTGGAATGGCATATAGTATCTGGTTCAAGTTGCTCCTCTCACTCCAAACCTCTACATTTTCCAGATTTGATCCAACTCTAGCAGCTGGAAAGTACATAGAACAATACCTCGATAAATCCATCTCTTTCTCCATGAGAACCATCATGAATCTACTACCTTCGACATCTTGGTGAGGAAGAATAAACACGTCTCTCTTGCTTGATAAGAAATTAATGAATGAGGCTATTAGACTTTCATTGTGATATGTTCTGGTTATACCTAGCATCCTAGCAAGTTCTTGGGTAATCTCGGACGAGGTTTTCGAGTATATGGGCACAGTCTTGTTCATGTCTCGAATAGTGAGTACTAGCTTGATTGTGAGGTTCTCATCGGGAATGAAAGTGTAGATCACCGCGGCTTTCTGAATGTTCAAAATTTCCAGATCTTTGGAAAAGACGTCGAGAAGGAGGTATGCCTCAAATCCCTTTTTCCTAGCCAAGATGACCTTCTCCTCCTCAAAATCCAAGACGACAACATTGAAGAATCTGTCCTTGAGGTACGCTGCTATATAACTTGCCACTGGTGTGAATCCGTAGATAACAACGTGATTTTCTACGGAAATCTTACTTGAAGGAAGAAAAACAATATCCTCGGATCTGCTGACGATCTTTTCAGCAAATGCTTGAGTTATATAGGCTAAAGTAGAAATTCCAACAGTAATTAGTAGGATAACAATGACTTGCGTTACTGGATGTGATGGAGTTATATCTCCAAAACCGACTGTGGATAGAGTCACGACAACAAAGTAGACTGCCTCAAGGGGGGTTTTCCCTTCCAAGGAAATAAATGCCCATATCGCTGCGAGGTAGCTGAGTAAGGACAAACTGAGTAGTGCTCGGAAAAGCCGTCGATTGGAGATGGTCTCCATTAGGAGAGACTCTCTATCTCCGTGATTTAAATGATTGTTTTCAAGTAATAATTCCAACATCTTTTCTTGACATATTTCCTCGGACAGCCCCTTGATCAATTATAGGTACTTATTGATCAATTTTGTGCATTCCATCTCCTCGGCCAGTATAGGTTTAAGAGTGTACTTTATCAGACATTGATATTCCCAATAGTGGTTCTGCATGATTGACTGGACGAAGTTTCTTCTCGAAGACAGCGTAATATTCTTCAACAGAGATGGATTATTCTATGCAACAATAATCAACTTCGGACTTGCATTTATCCCGATGTACCTGATGCTCCGTTTGCAGGGAATTAAATCAGATAACGGGACTGTCAACCGTATTGCTAATTCTGTCATTGGGATGAACTTTGCTATAGCATTCCGTTTCCTCGTCACTGGAATAGACACATTCATCCTATATATCAGTTATGGAAAGAAGAATTTACTTGCGGCTTGGGAGTATATCCCTTGGTTCTTAGTCTTCATCACTTCAACCAAGCAGGTTTCTACTTTGATCAGAGTTCCAAAAATCAGGGAATGGAGGATTGATCGCATTATTAAGATGATATATATTGTGTCGATCATAATGCTCCTAACGGCAGTTGTCAATGTTCTACGACTCTCAAACCTGATACTGTTCACAGGTGTACTAACCACCATTTTGGTGATGATCCCAGTTCTGATTCTTCTAAATCGTGAGAAAAATGATAATACTTCAATGATGATGAAGAGTAGACTGGATCTTACGCTTAAAGCTTGGTGGTTCATTGTGGGTCATGTCGCGTCTCTATTTGTAATCCTCATCATCTCTGTATTGTCATCTCAACAGATCCAAACTAATCCCATTTACGCTATATCCTACAACTTAATTCCCGGGCTACTTCTTGCTTCCTCAGCTGTTTACTTTTACTGGTCTTTGATCCTTCCAAATCATATCCGAAGAAAATATGGTTTAAATCCACCCGAGGACATGCTATTCTAGGATTTTGCCTTCGACTTTAATGAGTATACCGCGATTATGACTAACAGAACCCCCATGACTCCACCCAAGTAATACAAAGCTGTGTAACTAGGATTTACAAAGATCTCAACATTGAGGGAGCTGATGACCTCGTTATTCTTAATTCCGATGAGGACGTCATATATTCCTGGTCGGACAGTGTCGGCAACCCGAATTCCAACTCTCATCTCAGTCTCTCCATTAGGTGACAAATCAGCACTGAAACTCTCACCTGTACCAATACCATAGGTAAATATGGTCTGGGCGAAGGATTCAAAGGTCATATTTCCCAGTGAACCTGATTTTAACTTTACCCGGAAAGTGAGTTCAGAAATACCACCATTATCAATTTTATATTCTTGTGGTATTATCTCTAATTTTGGTACAGTGGAGTCGGTGAACTCACTAATTATCCCACTATCAACTTCAGCATACCAAACTCTATCTCCATCTGTAGCCATCCATTGGGTGTTTGAGGGATTTGAACGGAGTGTAGGGTATTCATTTATCGTGAAGGAGTCGGGATCCATCTGACCCATCCAATTCACAAAATGCTCACTGAACCAAACGGATCCGCTGTCGACAATCTTTATTTCATTAATTCCCGAGATTGGATATCCTGAGTCAGGTGTTACAGTGAACTTTGAGCCAAACGTCTCCGAGCTTTTGTTGTACCATGCAATTTGGTCTCCACCGTGAATCCCCAGCCAAAGAAGGTTTCCGTCCACGGTTATGTCTACGGGTCCTGGCATTTCATCAGGAATTTGGATAGGATCTAATTCAGTGAATGTAATAGGGTCAAATAATAGAATACTTGATCTTCCTGTTTCGAGGAGATAGAGTAAATCTTGATCATAAGCGATCCCAAGGGGTGCACAACTTACTGCACCACACTCTAACTTTTTCTCCTCCATGAGTCCCGTGTCTGGATCAAATTTTATAATCTTGTCACCTAACCACTCTGAGACCCATATTCTGCCGAATGCATATTCGATGTCTATGGGTGCAGAGTTAAGTGTAGGTATTGAATAGAAATCAAAGCTTAATCCTGTTGTGTTGAACATCCCGATATATTCGAACTCCTCCTTGACAATCTCGAAATCATAGTCTGTAAACCAGATATTATGATTGTCATCAAGTATTATCTGGTTAGGTGTAATTCCGTCATCACCTGTATAGTAGCGTGTCACATTGCTAGTTTCCAGCTTCATGGAGTATAGGAATGGTGAAGCAAGAATTGTGTACCAGAGGATGTCGTGTTTTCGATCATAGAGGACATCGAAAACCTTCGCTGATGACCCATTTTCTGCTATTGAGTAATCTTTTCTGAACGTTCTCTCATCCTCTTCCCCTGACTTTGAACTAGCAAGCATATCCAGTGGTCTCCCAGGATATGGATATGAGATGAGAACAATTAGAAAAAGTACTGTTAATCCCTTCAAGCACTCACAACCATATATCCGTAGTGATCTGAATGTCCAACGCCGCAGAAGACGGTGCAGTAGAAGGTAAAGTTCCCCGTCTTATCAACCGTAAATTCAATAGTAGTGTATTCTCCAACTGGAATTACGTGGTTCCTAACTCCAAATTCCTTAATCTCAAACCCATGGGGAACATCAAGTGATTTAATGTGGATGACAAGGTGTTCCCCAATTGATACATTGAGGATTCGTGGGATATACTCGAATTGCTTTGCTTCCATGTAGATGTCCTGAGCTTCTCCTAGATTTGTCTCATTAGGTAGTAGAAATACTCCTGCGAGTGTAATTGAGATTACTACCGCCGATATTCCTAAGAAGAAAAGTGTTCTCCTGTACTTTTGATCCATTTCTTCCACACCTATATTTCATGGATCAGTGATCCAATATAGAGTATCACGAATCCTAATCCAAAGAACATGTAATACTTCAGCATGTTTTTCTGGGATTCTACAGGAAAGAACTTTGGAATAATGAACATCACCGTAGCAAATGAAGCAGCATAGAAGTACGCTATGAACTTCCCAACTGCACCACTAACTGCATATCCAAAATACACTCCCGGAATAATTGTAATCCCAGCAATAATACTCAATCCAATTGCTTGGATAGGTGTGACCGGCTTTCTCTTCAGGATCAGAGCAGCTAAAGTGAATCCCTCCATATATTTGTGGATGAGGAAACTTGTGATTGGGAAGAATCTGAGAGCAGGAGCAAGGCCCTGTTGTAGATTGAAACCCATAATTATTCCTTCTGAGAAGCTGTGGAATCCAAGTCCAATTGACCAGAGCATATACAGGGTCATATCACTCTTTTCCATGTCATCAAAGAGAACAAAACCAACGAACACTATTGCTACGATTGCTATCATTAGGAAGGTAACTAGGTTCTGGGATAGTGTGTTGGTGGAGGAAAAATCTTGAATACCTAGAAACCCTGATAGAGAAAGGTAGTCGAATATCAGGAAAACAATTACTCCGAGCGAGACTCCGTCTGTCATCTTGTGATCACCTCCCTTCCAATCTCTTAAGTTCTTTATCCCAAAGTATGTCATAATTCCAAGTAGTAGTGGTATCCATCCTGATCCAATGGCGATAAAGATGACACCTACGATTCCAATATCTCCATTTGCGGTGAAATCATCACCGCCCGAATGGGCAGATGCAAATTGGAAGACGAGTATTGATAAAGTTAGAATATAGAGGCTGATTTCTCTTAATTTCACCAAAATTGCTAACTGCTATATCTATAAAAATTCTATGACTGCACAAATTATCCAGTCATAATGTGCAATAATCTAATAATGACCTGTCAATTAGTGGACTAAGTGATTAGAAATTCTAAAGGTTGTACATTCTTGATTTTGTTGAATAATACGCATTGAGCACGCGATCAATAAGGTCCTCTGTTCTGCTCTCTATGACTCTGACCTTCAGACCTCTTAACTTCCGCTTGAAACTGTTGATACTTTCTAACCTTTTGTTTAGCTCATAACTGTAGAGACCCTTAGACAATGGATCTGTGAAATCTATCACTTCGGGTTTTCCTGTATCGGGATTGATGAATTTAATTTTACCAAGTTTGTCTGGCAGGACAAACTCACCATAATCCGAGATCTGCAAAAGCTGGACTTCGTGCTTAAATGCTCTCGCGATCCTGAAACCACGTATTGTATTCTCTAAGTCGTCATGAAGGTCTGATATCACAAGGATCAAACTCCTCTGATTTAGTGAAGTTGCCACTTCCTTGATTGCCTCTCCTATATTCGTGGAGCCCATAGGAATGAGATTCAGCAGCTGTCTGTAGATGAAGAACTCATGATGGGTACCCCCTTTCGGAGGTATGTAAACTGAGACCTGATCGGAGAAGGCACCAAATCCTATGAAGTCCTTGTTCTGGGTTGTCGCATGTGCCAAGCTTGCAACTGCCTCGATGGCCATTAGTATCCTAGCTCTCTCCTTACCAATTAACATCGATGCCGAAGCATCAAGTAGAAGAACGACATTGGTGTTGCGTTCAAGGTCGTATTCTTTAACTATAAGGTTTCCATTTTTCTTGGCTGTTGCTCTCCAGTCCACGTATTTCACGTCATCACCGACGACGTACTCTCTCAGGTCTGCAAAATCAGTTCCTTGGCCTCGGTACAACGATCTTCTATTCCCAGTCAAGAAACTGGCAACCTTCTCTCTTGCAAGAATAGACAGTCCTTTAACCTGTTTTGCCAACAGTTCTGCCTCGGAGGTCACTCTACCTCAGCTCCAGTGCGAGTTGCTTCCCAACCTTTTCTACATATCGCAACTCCTCTTGATCAGGTATATAGAGTGTGTCCCAGATCAGTCTATCTGCAACTGCGAGGAAATTAAAAGAATCTTGGTTGGGCTGTCTCTTTGTTCTCTCTGACCAGTAGCTCATCAACTCCTTGGGCGTAGGAATCAGGATGAGCTTATCCTCATCAAACGACGATGTGTACCACGTCAGGAGCTCGAAGTAATGCTTGGCAACCAGTATGGCTATCTCCCCACCTTTCTTAGAGATGATGCTCTTGTCAATGATAAGCTGCCCCTCGTCATCTGTGATGACGGTATCCTCCTCGAGGGATTTCTCATACTGAATCCTCCTTCTCCGTTGGCGTGATCTCATAAGATACAATGTAACAAAAATGTTGACCGGTAAAATCTGATACATATGGTCAACAGTTCTGATCTTATTTGACGCCAGCAGAGGGTCGATACCTCTATTGGCTATGAGGAGGAAGCTGAGTGGTATCATCAAAAGCTGAATAATGACGACGAACGCGAATGCAGGCTCGGTGCCCGTCCTGAATACGAGTCCAAGTGAGAAGAAAAGCATGATAGCTCCATATGCAGTGACAAACGAGATCACTCCCTCTTCCCTGATATAACCTCCAATAATCGCAGCAACAAAATATCCTAAGATGTGAAATACAATTGCATACACGGGGATGTTGTCGATGTAGGTGACCGAGAGGAATCCAAGGTAGAAGACACCTGCAAATAATGCGCTAGTCAAGGAATAGAGCATACTCTCGACCCTACGAAGGGTTAATCCTGATCCCATTCTGAGGGCTTTGTCTTGGGCACTATACATCTTTCTTAACTTGTTTGCTTTATCTGCACTTACAAGTCCCACAAGCGCTCCAGATATAATTAGGAAACCTTCGGTGACCCCTTTGTAAAGAGTGTTTTGGTCAATACTGTAAAGAGATAGCACGTCATTCATGATTGAATCAGGCATCGCGAACACTGAGAAATACACAACCGCGAGAAGCCAACCATGAAAGAATGCAGTTTGTGCTGACTTCAGTGAAATCATTGTCGGGGTGAGGTCAGATGGATTCCAGTTTGCATCTTTGGTGAAAAACGAAAAACGGATCTTGATGAAATTTAGCCTGATCTGCTGGAATGAGTAAGACATAAGAGAGAAAATCAGGGGAATTAACACCATGATGGTAACGCTCAAGAACGAGAATTCAAATTTACCCAAGAAGAGGGTCTTGAGATCTATATATCCATTCAAGGTAGCAATTGATTTAGTGCGATCATCTCCTCTAAGTATGGTTAGAATAATACCTATTGCAAAGGGGAAAAAGACAAGAAAGTTGGTCCAAGTATTCTTCGGATAGAAACCGATTGCGGTTCCCCTTGATGTCTCCGTGATTTTGCATTCAATTTGATCAAGCCCTAGATCCTTACCCGCTTTGATCTGAGCCTTGGTATTCTGATACTCTGTATGTGTTCTATAACCGAACTTTCTGAAGTACCTATTGATCTTCTCACCGATTCGTCTAATTTGGATTGTGGTCATTGTTCACTACCTCCATCCTCTTCGGTTTCACCTTCTTTCGGCTTCCTCGATAATGACGAGCTAATAATTCCATATATGGAGGGGGATGCCATTACCAAGGTGAATGGTAGGATTACCAGCATCCATCTCCCCAAGAATGATGCAGGTGGAAATCCATAGAGATCCACGAATACCTGAACTTGTTGACTGTCTTTGTTCAAGGTCTCAGGAAAGATATATTCATAGAGTCTTGGATTTGCAGGGTCTTGAGTAGTGTCATTACCCGTCACGACTGCTGCAAGGGTGACATTTAGCTGGAACTGATTAGCAAGCTCAGGGGTCTCGAGAGTAGTATTATACTGTACCGTCTTGCCCACAGTTCGTGTTTCTTCATTAACTGCGAGGAAACCGTTGCCAACAGGTGTACCTTCTTGACCACCGACCTCTGCCTGAAGGAGGAATATAATATAAATGATCCTTAATCCAGAGATATTGTCTGGGGATTTGTCAAGAGTGACATTAACTCTGACTGTATTCCGCTGTCCCTCTGGCCAACTCAATGGAGCTTCTACCCTCATCGAGAATTTGTAGAGTGAATTGTCGTCAGCGACGTAGTTTTGCTCTCCTCCCCAGAACCCAGATGTTGGAACTATACTCCCCAGCAGGAGTACAAGTAAAATAATTGGATAGAGGTATTTCTTTAATTTCATATTAACACCTATAATAACTTCAGAAGCTCTTCTACGTCTTCTGCATAAGTAACCAGCTGGTCATACCCTACTTCCAAGTCCGAGAGTTCCACCTCCATCCCCTCCTCAAGAAGCCTAATAAGTTCCAGATAGTCTATTTCTTTGTTTCTCTTCATCAATTCCTGTTCAATCTTCCCTATGTCCAGTTTTGAGATGTTCTTCTTGAGAATATGGGCAATCTTATTTCGAAGGAGGAAATAATGTCCGAGGTAAGCCTTCCGAAAGTCGCTCTTATTCTCGGGTGAGAGCGCGCTCAAGAAGCCTCCAATTTGCTCCTCTTCAACGAAAATCTGCTCTTCGTTTTCCTGTTGGAGTCTCTCTATCTCCTTGAGGTACTTGTTCCTGAATACCCAATATGCGATTAGAAAAGCTAATATCGGAGCTATAACTCCGAGCAATGCGAAGATCAACAGCTCGGACTGCGATGATTGAATGTACTCTATGGTATTCTTCTGCTCTACCTTCACATTGTCATAGTTGACATTAAGGTTCTCAATGGCTTCGAAAACAGAAACATAGGAGTAGCTCACTTGAACCTCCCATGCATCGTGAAACGCGTCGATTTGTCTCCCTTTATCCACAAACCTTAACCTACTCCTACCATCTGGATCCCGTGTCCTAGTTACGAGATCGGAGGGTGAAGCACTGTAGACCAAAGCCTTCTGAGGGAGTACTACATTGTAGTCGATATCCGCAGCGAGATAATTATCTTCTGGGATGTTAGGATCCTGATTCGGGTTGTAGAACTCTAACCAGAACCTATCGAGGAATACGAGCATACCTCCAAAATTGTCCGGAGTCCATTCATATGTATAAGAATATATGAGTCGCAATGGTGGATTATTGATCAGTATATGATCTTCCTTGATCTCGAAGTTAATCTTAGCTCCATTTTCATCCCTGACATTGATAGTATCTTTCCTGATAGCAGACATGTTTTCCCATATCTTGAATGTATTCTGTGGAACTGGGACGGTGATATCGACCGTGAGTTTAATTGTATTGTCCTCGAATATCTCATATTGCCCATACCACTGAATGTTTTGATTCTCTAAGCTCTGGGCAGTAACAGGTGATATAAAAGGTAGCGTAACTACAAGACCTAGAATTACGAACGATGATATCATTCTCCGGATGGGAATCTCCATATTCTTCGATCGTTCGACGTCCATCGCCTGTCTCCTCGGTAGCTCCCTGGCCTTCTTCTTTTCCGGTTCATAACGCCGTCTAGCAAGTAGATATGCCATAAGAATCGATATCAGGGAAGCCAGAACTGACAGGAACGCAATGATCTGGAAGGAGGCATTAAGTAGATCTAGTCTCTGTAGTTTATCTATGAGATTCTGCTTCTCGATTCGGTTCTGGTAGATCAATCTTGTGAACTGGAGATAGATATCGTCAAATTTGTACGTCACCTCGATGATAAGTGGATCGTGTTTGGAGTCCATCTTCCTATTTCGGTACTCCCATACTATGCTAAATACATCTGGTTCGATCTCCTCAAGGGTGGCGTGCTCGATATCACTGGGAGCATAACTGACGATTCCCGCCTTCTTGGGAAGGGTAATTCTATTTCTGTAGTCCACCGCGTAGAATTCTTCTGTGTCCTCTACACCCGGTAACCCAAAGTTCACGACTTGAGACTGGAAGACAACTATGAACCCTGTATCTCCGACCTCATCTGGATCATAGTACGCCTTGAAACTGTAGGCGAATTGTGTAGACTTTGCCCGAATCAACATCCTATCAGATCCTAGCTCGTAATCAACACCATTTGGATCGTTTGGCCGAGCAGGATCGTATATCTTGACATCACCAATAATGTCAGATATATTGATGAAGAAGTTCAACCCAGTTCCTTCGAGACTTTGCCAGTAGAGAAAACCGCTGACTTCGGACACAGGTCTCTCTCCCTCTGATGTTGCTCTGTAATATCTAACTGATTCGTCGATACAGACATTTGTCGGATCAGAAAGTGTCTGGCAGAATTCTGGAATCCCATTGTCGGACTGCGCTGTTGTCGTGTTCGACTGGAGAACCAGTCCAAGTGCAGTTATGACAATGAGGATGATGGTAAGGGTAATGTAACTTCTTCTCATGGGAGGATCCTCCTAATTCATCGTAGGCGCTGGTATGTTCCTCAGAACTCTATCAATGATGACATCTGAGGTAATCCCCTCGAACTGCCATTCTGGAGCCACGATGACTCGGTGCCTGAGGATGCTCCTAGCCACTCTCTGAACATCTGCAGGATTGACATAATCTCTTCCCTCAAAGACTGCATGGGCCTTAGCACCGATGGCTAGCCATAGTGATGCCCGTGGTGATGCCCCGATGCTCACTTCCTCACTTTCCCTTGTGGTCTGAACCAGCCTTACAATGTATTTTATGACATCGTCTGACAATCTAACATTATTCCGAACAAAATGTTGAATCCGTGTCAGGTCATCAGGCGATAAAATTGTCTTGATATCGTTGAGCTTGTCATACGCGTCAATTCCCGCAGTGAATCTCTTCACAATCTCGATCTCCTCATCTTCCGCAGGGTAATCCACAATGACCTTGAACATAAAACGGTCTACCTGAGCTTCTGGAAGTGGGTAAGTACCTTCCTGCTCGATTGGGTTCTGTGTCGCTAGAACCAAGAATGGTTTCGGGAGGTCATATCTCTCATTATCAGCTGATACCTGCTTTTCCTGCATTGCCTCAAGCATGGAGGCCTGTGTCTTTGGAGGTGCACGGTTAATCTCGTCTGCCAATAGGAGATTCGTGAATATCGGTCCTTGAGTGAACTTGAAAGTGCCGTCATTTGGTTGGTAGATAGAAATACCTGTGACATCCGAAGGCATGAGATCCGGGGTGAACTGGATCCTTTTGAACTGCATTCCAAGTGCCTTCCCAAAAGCCCTAACCATGAGGGTCTTTGCGAGCCCTGGAGCACCTTCCAACAATACGTGTCCGTCGCTAAGAAGACTCAGCAACACTGCTTCAGATATTTCCTCCTGCCCTACAATAACCAACTGTATCTCTTCCTTGACTTTCTTGAGTTTTTGGGAAATATCTTGGAGAGAAAAATTAGTACTCACAATTGACCAATGAGATTACACCCAAATTAAAGTTTGTATCAGCAAACAGAAGAATTCCTCAGGGTACTGGAATTTGAATAGTCATCCCAAGGACAATCATACCCGCTGATAATAAGAGAAAGAGGAATCCAACAAACCTCTTCTCCCCGATTATTTCCTTTCGGTAATTGGGCAGACCTGGTGCGACGTGTAAAAATGAGTATATTCCTATTGCTGTGATTGTCATGTTGGTTGTGAGGAACATCGGTATTATACCCGAGGACTGAACGAACCAGAGACTGTACCCAAGTAGTATGGTGGTGAAGTACCTAGATTTTATGGCCTCTGGTCTGACATATTCGTCTACATAAGCATCTCTTGGTACTGCTACCATCTGGAATGACTTTTGATCCCACACATTCACACTCTCACTAATTGTTGAGAGTTCTTCATCAGCTGTAAACTTGTGGGGGATATAGATAGCGAAGAAAGAGGAGAGAACAAGTCCTGATGTCAAGTCAAAACGAGAAATATTAAGATTGGGTAGAACCCCTTTCTTACGGTATTGGTTGATTTGAATAGCCATTATTGCAGTTATGAACACTGCGTACAAGAACGTGGACCAGATAATCTCAACAATACTGGGAAACGAGTCTCGAGTGAGGAGGAACCTCATGATCTGAGCGACGACCATTATGAGTGTGAAAACACCAATCCCCTTCCAAACCTTCCTGTTAAAGAATGGTAGATTGGTAATGGGATCCACTGTATCCCTTCTTATC
Source organism: Candidatus Heimdallarchaeota archaeon (assembly GCA_015522385.1). The sequence goes on along the minus strand of WAMJ01000285.1, from coordinate 5,199 downwards.
CCCGTGCCCATAAGGTAGTCCTGTCCCTGATCATATGGTTGTTGTCCATAAATCTGTTGCCCGTATGGCTGTCCAAATCTCCCCCCCTGTGATCCTGCAGGTCTCTCTGTTGGAGGTACCTGTGCTGGATAGACCCCCTGCTGATTTTGTGGTAGTGTTCCTGTCTGATTCCCCTTTCGCATCCAATCATATGGTTGATGTGGGGTATCCTGCTGAGGTTTTCCCTCTGGCTGAACGTTTAATGCAAACCCACATATTCCACAGAAGGCTGCTCCCGGAGTTGTGATCTCTGAATTACAGTTGGGACATACCCTTCGTTCCGACATCTACAATTATCCAGTTGCTATCCACACTTAAAATCTGATCGATCGAACTACTTCTCCTGCAACACCCGTACCCCCGGCAACTCCTTGCCGCTTAGATAGTCCAAGGTTGCCCCACCACCAGTGGAGATATGGATGGGTGTATTTGGTTGTAGTCTGAGTCCCCTCTTGTCCATAGTCATGTTCAGGGCGTAGATGCTATCCCCTCCTCCAACAATGGTCATGGTATTACGCTTGATGATCGCCTCTGCCACCGCCATGGTTCCCCTCGCATAGCAGTCCTTCTCAAATACACCCATTGGTCCATTCCAGAAAATAGTTTTGGCACTCTCTACCTCCTTCGTAATCATTTCCTGAGTCTTTGGACCGATGTCCAATCCCATGGTGTCCTCGGGTATCTGATCTGAGGGAATTACTGTGGCCATTCCGTAGGCTATGAGGGGCTCGTCAAAGGACTTGGCTAACCTGACGTCTACCGGGAGAATTATCTTGACTCCTCTGCTCTCAGCATTGTACATTAGTTTCTTTGCAATATCCACCATGTCGTCCTCAAGGAGGGAATTCCCAGTTTCATAACCTCTGGCCTTAAGGAAGGTAAATGCCATACCTCCTCCGATCACGATGGAGTTAACGTATCTCATAAGATTCTCTATGACCTTTATCTTGTCGGATACCTTAGCTCCTCCCATGATGGCGAGTACTGGTTTCTCAGGATCAGTGGTTGCTCTCTCTAAGGCCTCAAGCTCCTTAGCCATTAGAAACCCGCTGACTGCTGGGAGGTACTCTGCAACACCCACTGTTGAGGCATGAGCGCGGTGAGCAGTACCAAAAGCGTCATTTACGAATATCTCCCCCAAAGATGCCAATTCCTTTGAGAACTGGGGGTCATTCTTTTTCTCTCTCGGATCAAACCTTGTGTTCTCTAGAAGGAGTATCTCTCCGGGTTGCAATGACGTTGCCATGGCTTTGGTTCTCTCTCCTACTGTACTGTCCGAAAATTTCACCGTCCTCTTTAAGAGGATTGAGAGGTACTCCGCAACTGGTCTGAGCGAGAGTTCCCTTCTTACCTCACCCTTCGGTCTTCCTAGGTGAGACATGAGAATGAGGCTCCCCCCGTGATCTAGTACATAATTAATTGATGGCAGGGTTCTCCTTATTCTTGTGTCGTCCTTCACTTTTCCACTTTCGAGCGGCACATTGAAATCGACCCTCATCAGGACCCTTTTATTTTTGACATCGACGTCAGTCAGCATCTTTTTCATACTTACAGATTCATCATACTGTATAATAAATCTCACGTGCATACCTCGTCTGAGTCCCATATTCCATTCTCTTATTCTCTATTGCTTTTGCTTGAACAGGTCTAGGAATGCTGTATGTATTATTGCTCTGACGATTTTCCGATTCCGAATTCCATATTTTTGTATTTCCTATCTTGTGAGGTTCATGCCCTGTTGAAAAAGACCAATGCTGACTTCTTGACCGAAATATTTATTAGGTATTTCTTCTATTGTAAATATGGTATTATACCATTATTACAAGAGGTGAGTGCATGTTCAGCAATACATATTACTACAGACCCACATACTCTATTGACTCAAAGCAGATAGTTCTACAGAAACTGACCTACGGCTTGGCGCTTGCCGTCCTGATTTCAGCCTTGGTGATTTACACTGGTCTAAACCCCGTATTCGGACTCTTGGCCTTTGTTGGTGAGATCATCTCGATTATAGGGTATATCTTCGCGAAGGACGAGGGAACAATTGAGAAGTTGTATTACACCTTCGTTGTGTCGACATCAGTTCTTCTTGGATACACTCTTGAATCCGTCCTTGCGGTTGTGCCTGGAGCCATGGTGATTATAGCAGAGACCGTCGGGATCACTGGACTAATTGTCGGAGGAATTTATTATTATGCTGAGACCGAGAGACCTCAAACATCAAGGATGATGGGGTATCTGATGCCACTCAGTATAATTTTTATCGTTTTGGCCATCGTGAACATCTTTGTCTCATTCGGAACCCTCGGGCAGTTGGTATTTGCCATGTTTGGGGCGGTTCTGTTCAGTCTTTATCTGATGTTCGACCTCTCCAGACTTATGAGGAGGGAATACGTTTCGCCAGCACGGATGGCTTGGAGCATATATTGGGACATCCTCCTAATATTCAGGATGATGCTCGAAGTTGTTATTGGAATGAATAGGGATTGATCTTAATAATTATCCCCTCTCGATGAAAAAGGAATTTAAGCAACGTGAATCAAACTTAGTAAACTATGAGTGACGGAAAACTACACATTGGTTTCTCTAAGGTGGATAACTCACCTATCGAGATCCCTGTAAAAACTATGAGGAGACACTTTGCAGCTCTGGGCGCTTCAGGATCAGGGAAAACAGTACTGGTCAAAGCGGTGCTCGAAGAGTGCATCAGGGAGAACATTCCCATGCTCCTCGTCGATATACAGGGGGACTTGGCCTCTCTTGCTCTCATGGGAGACAAGAAACAGGTAGAGGAGAAAGGAGTTCCTGGATCATACTATGACGAGATTAAGAAGAAGGCCCAGGTTGCCATCTTCACCCCCGCAAGTAACAAGGGTATACCCTTGAGCATGAATCCACTGAAAGCTCCACCGAAAGATCTTGACCCCGCAGACCTCATCCAGTCAATTGATACCGTGGCGGAGACTGTTGCTTCCCTCTGTGGATACAACACCGAGAAGACATCGGGCAAGGCAGTTCAGTCGTATCTTTACAAATTGCTCGAAGCCATATGGCTTAAGGGGGACGTGGATTTGGACAATCTTGATGACCTTATCGAGCTCATGAGCAACGACTCGGATTACCTGCCACCAAGCATCAGTTCAATCATTAATGAGAAAGAGAAGGAGAAGCTCATCAACAACGTCAGGCACTTGACCATAGGGGCAGATTCACTAATCTTCAACCTTGGCATGCCTCTCGACATTGAGAGGATGGTATCTTGGGCAGATAAGGGCAAGACTCCGATTAATGTTCTTTATCTCAACACTATCAGAGATGAGGGTACCAGAATGTCCTTCATGGCAGATTTTGCATCCCAAGTGTACAACTACATGCTTCAACATCCATCGGAGGAGGTGCAGTTGATGGTTCTCTTCGACGAATTGGCAGGTTTGGTTCCACCTACAGGTAATCCTCCAACCAAAAAGAGTATCCAGCTCCTGTTGAAGCAAGCCCGTAAGTATGGAGTGTCTATGCTCCTAGCAACGCAGAATATCTCCGACGTGGATTACAAGTCACTCGGTCAGGTTGGCACATGGGCCCTTGGACGGATGATGGCCAAGCAGGACATCGAAAAAGTCAGGGCAATCATTGAGGCCATCAGTCCCGCGGATGTCGAGGAGATCACCACTAAGCTACGAAAGCTAAAGACTGGTGAGTTCATGCTCCTCTGTCCAGATGTGTACAAGGAGGTACAATTCATGCAGGTTAGGTGGTTGACCACCAATCACACAACCCTAGATGACAACAAGGTCAAGAAGATCATGGACGAGTCCGGACTCAGACCGAAATTCCAGAAAATAACCGAGGAAGCGGAGAGGGCAGAGGAATCAAAGAAAGTGAACAAAGAGGGTGAGAAGAAGAGAGGATCGGAACCCAGTATGGAGGTTAGCGAATCGTCGGATGATCTCAGTGCTCTACCCACTATTCCAACCTTGGCTTCAATCCCTGATATCCTCAAGGAATCGGGTGATGCAGTTTCCTCGGAGGTAATAGCCGCCCAAGTAGGGATGGATGAGGAGGAGGTCGAGAAGGAGCTCAAGAAGATGGTTAAAAGTAAGAAATTGAGCTCTGACACCATTGAAAACCGGGAGATCTACTGGTCAAGTTCGGTGAAGATGGATCCAAAGAAGAACCTTGTGGGTCGAATGTTCCAATTGTCGTTCAGAATTATCCAAGGGCAGGCGGAGGAGATTGCAAAAAAACATATTCCGAAGGCCGCATTCAGGCATTTCCAGAAAATTAGAAAAGTGGACGTGAAGTATATCCCCCTATGGAGAATTGGATACATCAGGGACGTTAAACGTGTGAAGGGTGGATTCTTTAGAAAGAAGGAGGTCTGGGAGTCTGTAGAGGGTGTCCACTACATCAACGGTCTGAGCTCTAAGCTCTTTACTATCACTGGGAAGAAGAAAGATCGAAAGGTAGAGTTCAAGAGGTCTGTAGTTGATGTAGACGAAGTAGAGACACTTCCCACAGATCTGAGCTTTGAGCAAATTGCTATGAACGACCTAAGGAAGTCTAGCCATATCTATCCTACCGTTAACCGTGAGGAGGCCCAAAACCTGATAAGGCAGATAATTGGAGGGCGGATCAATCTCAAGGTTGCACCGTCAATCGTGTGGTTCCCAGTGTACGAGTTTGACAAGTACGATAAGGACCGAAAGATGAAGTTTGTCTCGTGGGTAGACGGTATTCTTGGAACACACTTTGAGCAAGATGAGAACCCTCTGAAGTAGGTAGGGTGTATTTTCTCAAAGGTCACAAAAAACCTTTTTCAATTAGGTTGCTCGTTACTATTTTAGGTTATACTATGGCAAAGAAAGAAAAAAAGCCTAAGCTCAAACTGAAAAAGAAGGATGAGGACGTCACGGCTGGCTCTGTAGCTGAATCAGATGAAGGCGATGACAAGAAGAAAGGTTCTCCTAAGTACGAGGTAAACTTCAATGACGGATTCGATCACCACGATGTGATTGGATTTTTACTGATTCCATTCAGGATCATCTGGGCATTTCTCAAGATCATCTTCTTCCCCGTTATATGGGTCGCTCGAGAGAATGAGAAGATGATACGGTTCTGGTTCGCCACATCCCACGAGACCCCGTTGACGAGAAATGA
>WAMJ01000284.1 GCA_015522385.1 Candidatus Heimdallarchaeota archaeon | reverse complement strand
GTCCACAAGTGTGGAGAAGAAGGCGATCGTGGATCTAATCCGCCACATTGCCCTAACCTACCACAATCTACACATCGAGCTGACCGAGACCAAAGGTGGAAAGATAGTCACCCTTGTGCAGTCTCCTGCAAGAGAAGAACAGCTATCTGCAGTGTATGACATCCTCGGAGAGAAGGTGGCAAAGAATCTGGTAAGAGTAGAGGGAGATGCAGGAAGATGGAAAGTGTCAGGTTATGTCTCCGCTCCAATCTTGACAAAGAAGGACAGGTCTATGCAATTCATCAGGGTCAATGGCAGAGCGGTTAGACAGAATGACATCCAGAAGGCAGTTGAGGAGTCCTATGGCGCCCAACTTCTGAAGCGAACATATCCGGTCATTATCCTTGACATCAAGGGTGAGAATCACTGGGTAGACTACAATGTCCATCCACAGAAAACAGAGATCAGGTTCGCATCAGATGACCCTATCCTCGAAGAGCTCTCCATTCTGGTCAAGAAAACCCTTTCTAAAGGTGCTGAGGTCCCAACATTCCAAGGAACTAGAAGCTTTGAGGCAAAGTTTGACCACAATACAACTAAGCCCTCTTACACAGCAACCACCACCTCATCTGTAGAAAGTGAAGGTGAGATACAGAGCGCCAAGTTTGATAGTAGACAGATGTCCCTCGAAGAGTTTCACGGTAACCGGCAGAGCAGAACCACACATGGGCATAAGGTACTAGGGCAAATCATGAAAAAATTTGCTTTGATAGATGCGGGAGATGAACTCTGGCTCATGGACATCCATGCCAGTGACGAGAGGGTCAAGTTTGAGAAGTATGAGTCACACGCAGACTCTATGATAATGTCTCAACAACTCCTCAATCCTTTACCGATTGAAGTGGGATCTGAGATCATCGACTTGGTTAGGAATAATCGAGAAGAATTCTCTAAATTCGGGATGGATGTGAGTACAGTGAAAAACCGAGTCCTAATTCACTCGATTCCAACCTATTTCGATCAAAAGTTATCATCGGAGTCAATCACCTCTTTCTTCGAAGATATATTGCTTTCCGTGAAGGACTCAGAGGAGGCAAATGTGGTGAACACTCCACTCTCCGAGTTGCAATACTATATTGTGAGCAGGTTAGCTTGCCATGGATCTATACGATCAGGGTACTTCGTAGGTAATGAAACAATATCCAAAGTCCTTGACGATCTCTTGAAATGCAGTAATCCTTGGACCTGTGCTCACGGGAGACCTACGATATTACGATTCTCCCACAATACACTTGAAGGATGGTTCAGGCGTTCGGGGTAGATTACTCACGACCATCCTTCATCATGTCAAAACCAAGGGTTTTGAGCGTCAATGGGAGGAAATCAAATTCCTTGATGTAATTTATGTTTGACATGCTCATCTGGTAACTGATTGGCTCGTCAATGATGTAGTCGTGCTTGAGGTAGAACCTCATAATTTCGTCATGTGCTGCATTGTACTCCTCAAATGACCGATGAGCAGAGATTACTATTCCATCGAGGTTCTTGGATATGTACATGAAGGGCGCCAGAAGTTGCCGCACCATCTCTGATGCCTCCACTCTTTGAGCCATGGTCGTCATAGGATTGAACTTCCTATAAGAGAAGACAAGGATCTTTAAACCGAGCTTCTGCAGATCAGGAACCGCCCTCGGGAAGCAGATGTTCTGCTCAAGGAATTTCTTTTTGGCGTTGGCAACTGTGTTCCTGGACACCCCAACTTTGTCAGCTATCAAGGTGTCTGATTCCTCGGGGAACTGAACAAGACCAGCCAATACTTTCTTCTCTGCCTTGGTCAGTTTGGCTTTTGTGACCTTTCCTGATGGTATTGTCTGCCTCTTCTCGTATGGATCCGAGGCGAAACCAAATATTTTTGCAACTAAGGACTCATAGTCCATGAATGCTCGAACTCTACTAATCTCGAACGGGAAGTAGACCACTGACATTCCGTTCTTGTCGAGGAATTTATTCTCGCTGTATAATTGGACGAATTTTTCTTGGTTCTTAGAGTATTCCGTAAGATTAGCCGATGCAGAGAGATTGAAGGCCTTGTTGGACTCTGATGCTATGTGGAAATCCTCGACAAAGCTCTCGAGAAGATCCTTTGCAACTCTCATTCTCTCCTCCAGAGTGGTGAACCTATTGAGGTGACCGTGCATTGCAACGAGGAGTTCCAGTCCAATCTTGGGGAAATTCGGTACGTAGTATCTGGTGTAGTACCCATTTTCCTTAAGCCTAGTCTTTATGCTACTAAAGGTTGATTTTTTCATTCCAATCTGGGAATGAACTGCCTGATCTGTAAGGTCAGGCCATTTGATTAAACTGTGTAAAACTCGTGCTTCGTTCTGGCTCAATGAATTTGAAGGATCATTTTTCTGCCATTCTTCGTATAATGACGACACTAATTTTCCTTAAGACGAACTCATTGAAAAGGGTTTTCAAAATATGCGCATTTGATCAAATTTGGAATTTTTTCTAAATTCGCAGAGAATATAGGTCTTGGATTGGAAATTATATAAAAAATGATCAAATTCCGAGTTTCGATTATCAAAGTGTATGGCATACGAACTAACGATCAATATCAATTGGAAAATTATATTCCAATATACTTATAAATTTAGTGCACAAGTTCTATTCATCCTTAGATAATACGGATTAAAGCCCAATAAATTATCTACCAACCAAATTTTTCCTTACGGTGAAAAGTTGCCAGCCAGATATCAGAATATTCCCGGAGATATATCTATTTCATGAAAGTCAACCTGAATGATATTTGGATACCTTATAT
>WAMJ01000283.1 GCA_015522385.1 Candidatus Heimdallarchaeota archaeon | reverse complement strand
GTCCCAGCATTGAAAATTGATCAGAATGAGGTTATGGCAGCTCATGCAGCTTCGGTTGAACCACTAAATCTGGACAAGCTGTTCTACATAACATCGCGTGGTATCCCTCTAGAGGAGGCAAAGGAACTTATGGTGAAAGGTTATTTTGCCCCTGTTACGAGGATACTTAAAGACGAGAAGCTCGAAGCAGTAGCCAACTTCGCGTTGTCGAAGAAGTGGGAGGAGAGCAAGGAATGAACGAGAGGATTTATCTCTGTGAGAAATCTGATCTCAAGGAGGGCGTCTTGAGCTCATTTGATGTAGAGGACGTCAAACTAATGGCCACCATCAGGGATGGCAAATACCTCGTTGCCTCTAGGATCTGTACACACAAGACTTTTGATCTTACACAGGGGCATTACTCGGATGGATATGTTACCTGCACGCTCCACACCTCAACCTTTGACCTTGAGGATGGTGAAGCGCTCAACCCACCTGCTACTGAACCATTGGAAGTCTATGAGGTGGTGGAGGAAGAAGGGAAATTGTATATTCTTCTTCCTGACGAATGATTTCATTCAATCAAAGTAGGAAAGATAAAAATTTGGTATAGAAAACATAAGCTGTGAATGAACAATCTAAGACCGGTTCTCTCCAATCTTTGTCACCGAAGAAAAGGAATCCTCCTTATGTAGTCGCTATTCTCGCACTCCTTGTGGGTACAGTTGCGACAATGACAATGGTCTACATGACAAACACGGTCCTTTCATCATTAATGACCAGCTTGAAAAACACCTTTCTTTATTTTCTCATACCATTCATAATCTCAATCTCCCTATTTGGTGTGTTGCTCTGGAAGACCTCGGTCGAGCATGTCTATGGACTCAACTATCTTGCTGGATTTGTTCTCACAATCGGTCTCTCAGATCTTTTCCGATTACTTGCTGGGAAGGATCTTAATGAGACATTACCATTCCAGCGAAATGGGATCATCTTTCCTACACTCGTTGACCTTATGCTTCCCATCGCTGTACTATTCCTCTTCTTACATGTGGAGCTAGTCAATGACGAAAACCCGAAGCTCATACGATCTGTCCTAATTTTTGGCACTGCCCTCCCTCTTGTTGTTGGAAGTGTATTTGAGATACTCCTCGGAAAGCTTGTCATCTTGAATGACATCGTAGCTTTGGAGGTTCTCAGATCCGAGATTGAAGCTGTACTTATATTCTTTCTTTTCCTCTTCGGACTGGTCATCCTCGGTATCTCAATTGATGGTATCCAGATCATGTACAGGACTCTCACTCATGCAGAAAGTCGTGAGATCTTGTTCGGGTCCTTCCTGATGATGGCTGGCTTTGCCTCTCTGATCACAAACTTCGTTCTGATAGGTTTGAGGGACTCCATCAGTGTCGCTCAGGCTCTTTCAATCGTCAGTCTGCAGGGGATTAATGTGCACACTTCTTACATTGTCATGACCTCATTGTTCCTGATTCTTCTGGCCTACATCCTCTTCCCAAAGTTTGCCTATAGTGTACCATTTGACGTTTACCAATTACTGGTTATAGACAGGGAGACTGGGACGACTCTCTTCACCCACGTTAACTCACTTAAAAAGGATCAACCTAATCTAAATGCGGAGATCTCACTTAAGTCTCCCGCATTGGTAGCCATCCAGACACTTCTGAAAGAGATCACATTTGCAGAGGGGGTAATAGAGAGGATTGGCCTATCAGACCGCCAGATGATATTTAAGTCGGTGGACAATATTGCGGTGGTGGCAATCTCTAACGGGTCTTCGTACTTTCTTAACAAGGGGCTCAGTGCTTTTGCTAATGTCTTCTTCCACAAGTTTGAGAAGGAGATCAAGGGGTTCAGTGGGAACGTAGGCATCTTCCAAGACCGAGGAAAAGAACTACTGTCAAAGCACCTCCCATTCTTCGAAGTAGATTAAACGTGGTACAATACAGCTCTAAGTCCAATTTAGCAATATATTTAATTAGGGAAGACCCGAAAATGTATTATGTATTACTGTATAAATTGCGGTGTTGTAGTTTTCCTGAATAGACCAGACACGACTGAAGAATTCAATAAACCATACGTAGAGATGACCTGTAAGGTCTGTGATTCAGAAAAGGGATACAGGAAGGTACTTCCTGAATTCTTCAGAGCTGCAAATATGATTGAATTTGACCGTTTCCAAGAGAAGGTCAGTGCTGAACTTGATCTTGAATAAGTTAATCTGACTTGATAATAT
>WAMJ01000282.1 GCA_015522385.1 Candidatus Heimdallarchaeota archaeon | reverse complement strand
GGATCAGTAGGGTATATACCGTAATTGCGAGAGCGACTTCACCCCATAAGGCTGCGACCAAGGCACCAGCAAAGAGGAAGAGCATCCTCTCGGCCCTCTCCATCAGACCGATGCCACTGAGATTGACACCAAGTCCTTCTCCCCTTGCTCTCACATATGAGATCGAGAAAGTAGAACCTAGGAGAAGTATCCCCATGAGCTGATCAAAGGTGCTCTGGAAACCGAGGATGATACCAGTGATGATAGCAACATCCGCGATTCTGTCAACCACTGAGTCTAGGAAAGCACCTTGATCTGATGAGAAACCACCAGCTCGGGCAACTCCTCCATCTAGCATATCCATAAATCCAGTAAGAATAAGAGCAATAAAGGCAACCCAGTAGACATGTTGAGCAAATGCCCAACCAGCAAGTATACCAAAAGCCAAACCTAAAATTGTCAGATGATTGGGATCAACCCCAAGTTTCACTAATAGAGTATAGAATGGATTAAAAACCTTTGAAACAGTTGATTTGATTTGACTTAATACCATTTTCTTCACTCCTTATTCTCATGGTTCTTTTTATTTGTTTCCAAAGGAAGGATTCAAAGAGGTAAAATTGTTCTATTAGAAAAACATCTGGAAGAAAATGTTCAACAAATTCCATGATTTTGTTTAAAGTACCATTGTGAACTCAGGTCATTTTTCCTTCAATCAACCAAAATAATCCATTTTCATTCAAGCTAGAATTTCCTCTATCCACTTCATGCACAGTCTGTTAGATTTGGGGATAACGTGATTTATTAAAGAAAATTATATTAAGACTCAACCCATTCATGGGTCAACAGATGAAGCTAAAATTCTTTTATTCGTTGACAATCGGATTATTATTCATTCTGTCGGTCAGTCAATTATCAGCGGGGTACAACCCTGTTGTTGACGACCAGCCAATGAATCTAATACCGAATTACTACGACTTCTCAAAGGGAAGAGTAGATTCCTTCGTGGTCTTCCCAGAGACCCGTGAGGACTACAATGAGCTTATGAAGCTCGATGGTGTTATCAGGGGATTTCCTGCACTAAGGGTCGTTCTGATTGAGACATCAATCCGAGAAGCGGAGAACATAGCAGTCTATGGTCCGATCTCATTGACCAGTGAGATCCCTGCTCTGTACAGTGAAAATCCAGTTTTAATTGGAGGTCCGAAGGGTGTTGGACTTGAGTCTCTAGAAGATGCCCCAATAATGTCTGTAGATAAGCTGTGGGATCTCGGCTACTCAGGACAGGGAGTTAAGGTTGGTATTGTTGACGATGGATTCGAGGACCACAATGGTCTCGTTGGTAGATTGGAGAACCTCACTTGGTTTGATGAAGGATCAGATGGTACAAGGAATCCCCAACATGGAATTTGGGTTGCCGGTACAATTGCGGGTACTGGGGATGTCGATCCCCTAGCTGTAGGGAATGCACCGAATTCCACATTCTATATGGCGGGTTTTAAGACTATTGAAACCCCAGACGGTCCTGCTTTTGCATTAGGGCCAAATGCGGTAAACTACTTCGCAGCATTCGAGTATATGGCAAACCTCAATGACTCTATAGAGATCGTGAACTTCTCAGGTGGTGGCCCATATTGGTACGGAGTAGATATCTTAACTCAGAGACTTGAGGAATCAAACATCTTATTAGTAGCCTCTGCAGGAAATGAGGGGCCAAATGCGGGTACTCTAGGATGTCCTGCCTGTGCTGTTACCGTTCTTGCAGTGGGTGCGACTCAAAGGAATACAAGGAATGATATTGCATCCTTCTCATCACGAGGTCCTGGTGTAATACCCGGAATGAAACCAGATGTCGTTGCACCAGGTGTTAGTGTCTACACAACCGGTAAGGGAGATGTGTACGAGCGTGTTTCTGGGACATCATTCTCGTCTCCATTAACAGCAGGAGCGATTGCAACTATGATTTCTGCTCTTAAAGATAACAATATCTCTTACAACATCGGTTCTTTGAAGGCATCTGTAATCCAGGGAGCTTTCCAAGGAGACGGTAAGAATGGAGACTACACGAAAGGAGCAGGAATGGTCAATATTTACAACAGTTACCAATACCTACTCCAAAACTCAGCAAACAATGGTTTTGCTAACGCACTCGTTCTAACTCCTAAAAACACGGGTATATTCGGTTTCAAGACTCTCTCTGGAATCACCACAACCCTTGAGGGAATAACAATTATCACATCCAACATCACTGATGTCACCTTCACGCTCAGTGGTGAACTCGCCCCGTACCTCTCATTAGTAAATTCGACATGGGACAGCGGATACTCAAAAGCTGTTCCACTGGCAATTGACACTAATGGTATGGAGGCAAGGTCTTACTCGGGAGTTCTCACTGCAACTCTCGGAGACTTGGTATCGAATGTGACCATATCCGTTAATATCATTGGTGAAGCTAAGGGTAAGGTAGCAATGGATTTGAGGCATACTGATTGGGATAATTCAGGTTCAGATACACTCACGGGTTCGAACACCGGAGTAATGGTCAGTCACATGATATCTCAGGGGTACTGGGTTGAGGAAGTACATACAGAGATCACTTCTACTCTGCTGAATGACTACGACGTCCTTTGGATGCCAGATCCATTCAACAAAGCCTTCTTTGAGGGAGAAGATCTAACTGCAAGTGAAATGACCGCCATACTCGATTATGTAGACAACGGAGGATCGGTTTTGATAGACTTCAACGGGCCTTTCACAGACAGTAACTCCGGGATTCAAAGTGGAGTTGATCCTGATAAGATCAATGCATTGATCAGCAATTGGGGAATCAACTCATCGACGGATCCATCTCTTGGGAACATTGCCACTCAGACCCTCCCCGCAAATAACATCTCATCCTTGACAAAAGGTGTTCCAGACATTACCCAAGCTGGTAACTGGTTATTTATGGATCGCGCGAAGGCAGAGGCCAAGAACGCGTACTTATCGGCTATTACAGGTGACGATAGCAAATCTAACTTGATCGCCTATGATCAGAGAGGAGGAGGGCGTGTAATAGTCACTAGTACCAACTTCTGGATGGATAACTTCGGTGGTTTGAACAAGTATAAAGCAACAGGTGACAAACAACTCTCAATCAATACTATAAACTGGTTAACTGCCAAACAAAGGTTGCAGGTTGTCTCGGAATCACTTGTGGACGGTCGGCTAAAAACAACCGTCAAATCACCAACAGCCCCAACAGCTATGAGAGTTGGAAATGAGAACATCGATGGAAAACAGATAGATGTCACCGACAACGGCGATGGCACCTACTCAATCGACTACCAAGCCAACCAAGATGGTATTCATGCGATCCAGATCTATAACGGAGAGGAATACTACAGGAAGGATATTGTTCTTGATCTCGAAGGACCGTCTATCACCCCTGACCTTGAGAACAACACCGTCTTTGGCGAGGATGAGACAATTGGCTTTGTCAGGTTCCAAGTTGTGGACACACTCTACAAGGTAAAATTCAACGACATAGTCGTCAAGTACAACGGTGAGGTCGTAGACCCGACTGTCTTCCGGACATTCTTCTTTGGGACAGAGTTGAAAGTCTCTCTCCCATTGGAAACTCTAACCGGTGAGGGTCCACACATTCTTACTGTCGAAGCTACAGACAACCAAGGCCACACCACGGTCTATGACTGGTGGTTCTGGATAGGAACAGGTCCTGTGACCTCCGAGCCTACTAATACGACCACTAGTGTGACTACTGAATCAACCGAGACTGGAGCTCCATTTGCAATAGTGGCATCACTCACTGGAATATTCGGTATAGTGATTATTTTCAGGCGGAAGATCAAATCCTAAATTTTCTAAATAACACTTTTTAACAATAGAACAAAGAATAATGTAATGCTTATTCGTGATGTTATAGACAAAGGGAAAAACAAGTTACTGGGTATAATTGAGGACTGTAACTCCATACTACTTATTAGAGATGATAATCTTCTGCTCCAAGATGATTTAAAAGCCCTAGCAATTGACATTAATATCCAAGGTCTCGTGAGTATTCTCCATACAGTTAATCTATTCGGGGGAGAACAAGGATACAATAAAATCCGGCAGATTGAATTTCAAGATCTGAATGTAGTATATACCAATTTTCAAGACTACACAATTGCATTTTTGTTTGACACACATTTTGAGAAACACGAAATTCGAGAAAGCATTGAATTTGTCTTTAACATCATCTACTCGATATACAGAGGACTTTCAACAATATCAAAACCCAGCACAGAGATCGAAATAACAGCTGCCATAATTGCAGTACTCTTTCTCTCAATTGGGGAAGTAGGAAATATAAGCTATTGCCTATTTGAATCTAGTGATCTGAATAGTCATGTTGAAGAGCTAGAAGGAGTATTGTCTACATATGAATACCAAGAGCTCAAGGAAATCACAATTGAGGAGTTCAAGGATTCAGTAAATGTAGAATACATACTCTATGAATTGCAGAGAGAGATAACAGAGATCTCTGGTTTGGGGATATACTCAGTTGGCGCTGATGGTGACCTTCAGCTCTCAAGTGTCGGTGACATATCAACAGATCAAGAGGAACAAATCATTAAGATCTACCTAGAGAATGCAGAGAAGTTCATTAGGCTCTTCCAAGAGATGGACAAGCACGTTTCATTCAACTTAGAGGGAAGAACTATCTATTTCCACTCAATCACCGATTTCTCGGGTATCTATCTCTTAGTGCCTGAATACTACGATATCGAAAAATGTGTGGACATCGTGGAAAAAATTTCACTTGTCATACGGGAGCTGTTTCCTGACAAGGTGTTGGTAAGGTGAGGGATGCGCAGTGCACATCCCTTCATAGGTGGTCGGGGAAATAGAAAATCTATTTCCATTAACAATATAGAACCCTCAAGATATAAGGTCAAACAGAGGTCCTTTTAAGTGAAGGTCAGAGAAAGTAGAAGTCGATGAGAAAGAACTCGACAGGTACAAGGATGAGTGCAAAAAGAGTCAGAAGGACAATTGTGTTACTCGTGAGATTTGTGTCCAGATCAAACTTTTCAGCATAGATCCCGTTGTACACTGCTGGAGGAGCCATTACCTGAACTATCATCGCAACCATGACTACAGCTGAGATCCTGAATGGTAGAAGTAGAGCGAAGAATAGAACAGGGGTGATGACGAACCGGGTTAGCCCTACTCTGATATATGGAATTAGATGATCAATATTAGGTCTATGAATCCCGAATCCAAGTGTCATGAGTGTCGCGAATATGCCTATCTCAACCAGCCAGTACACGATAGTGTTATTAGCAGTGGATAGGTTTACCCGGATCTGTTTCCCCATCGATATCCGAGCAATAATACCAAGAGCCACTGACCAGATTGGGGGGAACTTAGCGATATCACGTAGGTTGGAATGTGTAAACTCAACACCAGAGATCCAGAGCCCTATTGTGTTTCTCAGGATGATCTGGACGACGAGAAAGATTCCTGCCGCACCAAGCGAACTCGGTGAGAGTGCAAAAATGAGGGGGAAGGGGAAATTTAGGGCATTGGGGAAAGCCGCAGTACAGAGTTCAGCGGGTTTCACAGACCTTCCACGGGCCATTATTTTGGGAAGAAATACCCCCATCATGGTGACGAAAATAGATGCAAGGACTGGAAAAATCGCCTCACTACTACCCTCAACCTGTAGGATCGAGACAAAAATGAGGATCGGCGTCAGGACGTTCATGGTTACGTCAACAAATCCTTTCTTGTACTTCCTCAAGGGTGAGACAATGAACAGGTATCCTACAAGTACACCGAGGTATATCTTTCCAGTACGAGTGAAAATATCGAGGAGGATTTCTAGCAGTGTGGACTCCACAAATGTTGTCAATAACCTCAATTGTAATAGATTGGCTTACCACCAAGCTTTACTTGGAAAATACTTTAAGTGTCTCCGACACCAAGGCGGGGGGTGATCTGAATGGTACGGACACCATCGGTACTGTCACTCCGATCTTGTAGTACTCCTCCATCCTATCCCTCATCTCCGAGGGCTCACCAAAGACACAGGTACTATGCAGTATCTCATCCGTTATTTCTGCATACGCTCCTTTCACGTCTCCCGACTGGAACTTCTGCATAATGTTTTCAGCTTCCGTCTCAAAACCCATTCTCCTTAACATCTCGTTGTAGAAAGTACCCATTCCTCCGAAATAGTAACCCAAATGACCCCTGAGTAAATCCTTCACCTTATCGTCATCACCTATGGCGCAAAGAATGAATGGTGTGACCTCGAAGTTCTCAAGATTATTGGGAGAATGGTCTCTCATTTTCTCAATATTCTTGGCTAGCCCGTCCTTGCTCATAAATACAGGTATCCATCCATCTGCAATCTCCGCGGTGAGTTTCATGTTCTTAGGACCCAAGGCAGCGATATGAATTGGAACTTCATATTTGGGTTTAAAACTCAACCTGAAACCATGGATGTGTCCTAGGAGCTCAGAATCAAGCTCTGCTCGTCTGAAGGCCAGGAGATCACGAACCACCTTTACGAATTCGCGTGTGTGTCGAAGTGGTTTGCTAAATTCCCTTCCATGAAATCCTCGAACTACCCGAGGTCCGCTTAGACCCAGACCAAGAGTAAAGCGTCCGGCCGACATTTCGGAGAGTGAAGCCGCGGTCATGGCCACCAAAGCAGGGGTTCTACTGAACATGTTCATGATTCCAGTGGAGACCTGTATCTTTTCCGTGACTGCGAGCATCCGAGTGATCGTGCTCACCTGATCATGACCCCATATCTCAGGGACTGAGATCTGGTCGTAACCCAATGTTTCTGCCTGCTTGGTGATCCGGAAGAGATCGGGATACGGGATGTAGTCAGCTCCTAGGGTAACACCTATTTTCATAGGTTCTAATTGTGGTGTCTGATATAAAGCTGTTCAGCCAAGAAAATACTTCTGACAGTATTCTGTAAGCTACAAAAGATTCCGTATCTAATGGTATAAATAAAATTAAGGAAGAAATAGGTTGGAGGAAGATTTAGTGGCTAGTCGTATAGATCAAATCATAGAGAAGATTTTCGGGAATCTTGGTATAGAACTGGATCTCCCTAAGGACTACGCTATCAACATCGTCAATTACCTAATCCGAGAAATGAGTGAAATTGAATGGACTGGTTTCGTCCAGATCGACTCGATTGAGTACAATGACTCATCAGCAGAGATCTTAATCTTCACTCTAGATGGCTCCATCCCCATGGATATCTCGGTAAAAGTTACCAGGAACATGGACTATTCCTCCAAGGGGATAATCTTTACTACCTATGACCTATCGGTCGAGATCGAGACGACATTAGAGAAGAAGACTACAGAGTTTCACAAGGCCGAGTCATTTATCCTATCCTGTTCCATCGATGATGCATTAAGAAACCTCTACGCCCCTTCAATAGAGCTGGAAGAAGGAGGGACGTACCTCCTGAAGGGTATGATCGAGAATGGGTTTAACGTGAGCTTCATCCCTCTCTCAAGCGACAACCTTGAGACTTATGAGATCGAGAACTGGCCCAGTTACCTCAAAGAACGTACCAATTTCAACTCGATAGCACACGAACTTTCAAACTTCAAACTTCTCCTCCAGACCCATTACAACGAGGTACAGGGCGTACTAAGGTGGTTCAGGGAAAGAAACTACTCCCGTAAGAGGTGAGGAGTTATTATAAATGACGAGATGGGTCAGTCATTTGAGCCAAGTGGGTACAAGCGTATTGTGTCACTTGTCCCATCAATAACCCAGTCACTTATTGATCTGGGAGTGGGGAAGTATATTGTCGGTATCACCGCATTCTGTCCTAAGCCAGATGGAGATAAGGTCGTGATTGTCGGAGGTACCAAGAACCCGAGAATGGACAGAATTGTTGATCTGGATCCCGACTTAGTGCTTGCCAACAAAGAGGAGAATGAGAAGAAGTTCGTCGAAGATCTTGTAGGTAGGTTTACGACCTTTGTCTCTTATCCTAGAAAGATTACCGATAATTACAGCCTAATTCGAGACCTCGTAAACCTCCTAGGAATATCCCGAGATGATAAAGTCTCAAACATTATGGTTGAACTTAAGGGACTCAAAGAAAGAGAACAATTGAACTACAAAGTATTCTGCCCAATATGGGACGATCCCTACATGTCTATCAACAAAGACACATACATCAATTCAGTCCTGAGATCACTGGGTTTCAAGAATGTCACTGCCGAATACGACCAGAGATATCCTATTGTTGATTTAGAGAAATTGGAGGAAGTAGACATAGTTATCCTACCAAGCGAGCCTTTAGAGTTCACGGAACAACACGAGAAATTCATGAGAACCTTTCCAGCATTGTCATCGGCAGATTATGTGTACGTGGATGGGAGATATCTGAGTTGGTATGGAACCCTTGCTGTTGAGGCTGATAAGATACTCAGGAAGACATTCAGACGATATATTTAGATGGTTTGGCAAACTCAAACCTGACATTAAACTTCTCAGCGAATTCCACACCAGATTCCATCCCTTTAGCTATTCGAGAGTTCCGCATCCACTTTTCGACGGACTTCCAGTTGTAGATCTCACCGTAGTAATTCCCACACTCAAGCACGGTATCCATGACATCAGTGACATCTATATGCTTCACTGGAAACTGTGACTGCTTCTCCCAGTACCGTAGAAATTTCACATTTTTCCTATGCGGTTCCATCCCAATAGCCTTCTCGATTCTCGCGGTCTGAATAGCAAGGAGCGCGAGGTCTCCCGTGTTTCTGTGATCACTATGGCTGTTATTCTCACCCCATGTAATGATCGCGTTGGGCTTCGTCTCTGCATAGAACTTGGCAATATCCAGCCTATTCTTCTGGTTCATCTCCACAAGGTTATCTCCCATGTTGAAGAATTTGATTGATGCAGCACCAATGATCTTACGAATTTCCTCGCCGTGCTGTTGCCGAATCCTCCGTATCTCCTCTTCGCCCATATCTGGAAGGAGAGTCGTCAACTCCCCATGTGTGGTCCACGCAAGGATCACTTGATCACCCCTTTGTACGTGATTAGCGAGTGTTCCCACACAACCAAGTTCGTCATCGGGATGGCTGAAAATAGCAATAATTGTCTTCGGTTCGGAGTCTTCCACACTTTTACTTGATACAGGACATTAAAACTGAACGGATAGGGGAAAACTTGCTCACATCCAGTAGAGGTCACAAGTGTTTTAGAACCACATCCAATATTTCGAAATATGACTAGACCGTACGTGATTGGTGGAAACTGGAAACTTCAGGTGACCTCACTATCTGAGGCCAAGAGGAGACTGGAGGAGATTGACTCCCATCTTGAACATTTCGACATAGAGACATTCATTGCTGTCCCTTCCGTCTTCTTGTACAGTGTATCGACACAGAACCTGAAACTCGCAGCCGAGGACATCCACTACGAAGAGAGTGGAGCATATACCGGAGCTACTTCTGTCCTAAGTCTTGTTGATGCAGGTATTGGGTACACTCTAGTTGGACACAGTGAACGGAGGATTATATTCAGAGAGACGGACGAAGAGATCAACAAGAAAGTCAAACTTGCTCTGAAGTATGACATCACTCCGGTTCTGTGTATAGGTGAGACCGCAAAGGAAAGAGAGACAGGAGAGTATGGAGAGGTCCTGAGGAGACAGCTAGTCGTCGGTTTGCAGGGAGTTGAGAATCTCGAAAAAGTAATTATCGCCTACGAACCGGTTTGGGCGATCAACAACAAGGCCCTTAATCCAGACACAGAGATCAAACCTGCCACTCCTGCGGATGCAGAGGCAACACACAGTTTCGTCAGGAGTGTTATCGAGGAGCTCTACGGTCAGAATATTTCTCAATCCGTAAGGATATTATACGGTGGATCTATGAAGGCATCAAATGCCGAAGAGTTGCTAAAGCAGCCAAATATTGATGGAGGGCTGATAGGGGGAGCATCACTTAAAGCGGAGACACTGATCCCAGTACACAGAATCTGTTCATCGCTCAATTAATAAGTGTCGATCGTCAGTCCAGAGTATTGAGACCCTTTGTTCTCGCGATGTTCACCAACCAGCCCAAATCGCTGGGATTGATATTCACCTTCTCAGTTGTAGTAAATCTTTCCTCTTCACAAATATTTCATAGTGATTCGGTCGTCACCATTCCTATCACAATACTGTTTGTCACCCTCGTACTCTTCCAACTTCTCACACTAATAGACAAGTGGGTAAAGTTAGATGCCATGACAAAAGTCATTACACTATTTGTCTCAATCGCGATACTCTATGCCATTGTCTTCTACATTATTCTCTTTTCAATATTCACTGTTGGGTTCCAATTCTCGAATCTCGCACTGGATATCGTCATTTTAACCACGATTCTGTACATATTGACAGTCTCTATCGTATCTAAATTTGATTCAGTACCAATTTTAAGATCAGATGTACAATCAGAGAAGGGTTACACCTACCCGTTTCTTCTAATTTGGGGGTTACTTACGGCTCTAGGAATTGTTGGTTTGGTTTTCTGGCCGAGGTTTAGTAGTACCACCACCGTTGGTGAGAACGATAACTTTGAGTTCACCTCAGCCGAGAGATATGGAAGTGCCATAGTATTCATGGTTATTGCGGTGACCATCCTTCTCGTGTTGAATGAGATATTCTGGGTTCCAAAGAATGGCATAGCGACTCTTTCCAGAGTCTCAAAATCTGGTCTCAATGGTAAACCTGGGACGCCAGAGTATATCATGCAGCAATATGATTCCAAGGAGATAACCTATCTTGAATACTACGAACGCCTCATGGAGATAAAAGAGGATATGTACAGATCAAGGACAGTTCTAAAGATGTACTATCTAAACCACATCATCACAACCTCACGTAATTTGGGAATTGAGGGCAGGAGAGGTAAGGTATTGTTGCTTTACCTCCTTCCAAGCCTTCTTAATAAGTGGAGGATATTTGCTCTTCTCCCAAAGAATCTCCAAAAACTCTCATACGACTTTCTCGAAATGCTCCTCCTCACGGGAGAAACGAAGAAGGAGTGGTGGGATATAGTCTCACAAGAATTTGAAAAAAGGGTTTCTGCTAAATTTAGATTCGCCTTGTTCACTGGTTCTCCCTTCCCGCCAAGAGAGGGGATTATGGAGTGGAATCTCGTCTGGAAGCAGAATGTGTACAAAGGCAAAGTCGGGTTCTCCCAAGCTAAAAAGGACTATGTAAAATTGCGACAGGAGATCCAAGAGTATAAGCCCAAACAGACACCTTGGGAGGTAGAATTGGAAGAGGTATCCTTAACGGTCATGCGCACCTTCTTCGGGTCGGGAAGTAGGAAAGCATGGGGTGCATCCGTTGAGAAAGGATCTTACCATATGCATGAGTGGGTGGCTTATGGATTGCCGCTGAGTGAATATGATCCAAATAAAGCCCTGCCAAGCGGGAGGTACTATGTACCACCCATGATTTCAGATAATAAGCACAGGGTTAAAGCAGATGTTTCCTATATCAGAGAATACCTCGATACTGGTCGTCTTCCGACTGTTGCACAGTCAGAACTAGCAGCGATTATTGCGGAGAGAAGAAGACAACGAAATCTGGTGATCAAGAATTTACTGAAACACGGATCAATCTTCTCAATTTTTATTATGGTGACCCTACTATTCAGTAGCATTGGACAATTTCCTCTGATCAAGCCAGGTGTAATTGTTGGAATTTTACTTTATATCGCCTACTACGGTCCAACTAAGGTGTCGTATGCAAACAACAAGAATGTCTTCAATCTTGATTCTGTGACAATTGAGAGGAATGAAGAGGTGATCCTGTCTGAAACAGGGACTCTTGGTAATCTAACGGTTTTGATTTTGGGAGTTATATCCATACTTCTAGTCACAATTATCTAAAGTCCCTCAAGGAAATGGTAGGTTAAAATAACCTGTCAGTCGTGGTTAGAATATGGATCAGAGATACATCAAGGGAATCTTCATCGAACCAGACACAGATCTTACCTCTGCAATCAGAAAGGGCTACAGGGCATTTCTCGTGGTATCTGTAGACCCTACAAAGGTTCTCGATGAACTGATAAAAGAGGAGGAAAACTTACCTTATTACATCTTCCTGAAAGGAGACCATGATCTTGATAATCTTTACAAGTTCATCGGAGACGTGATCGGATTCGATAGAGTGCTTAAGAAAGACGAAGTTAAGATTTACAAGGGCATAAGTAGAGGGATTTACGAATGGCCAGAGAAGATCCACAAGAAATTCGTTCTATGCTATCCGAGCTACAAGGGAGATGCAGGTGGATTCATTATGGTCGACAGCTCTGCCCTTTATGATTACGAAGAACTCAAGTCTTCAAGATTGTTCGACGAAAGAGACAGTGATGAGATCGATCTCGTCCAGAGAAACTTCAAGAACTCCGTACGGAGAGGAAGACTGATTGGAGTCTACTCAAGGAATAAAGGATTCCCAAAAAAAGGAGAACAGAAAAAAATCCTTAAGCACGGGGCTCAGATCATCTTTGAGAACCCCAATCACTAATGGAAAATAAGAGATTACGACCTCTTTGTACCTAAGGCTTATATAACTATAAGAATAGAACTTCTTCAGCTACATGTCGGTACGCGAGGTGTTCAATTTAATCAGAAGTGGGAAGTTTGAACAGGCTTTACCCAAAATTGAATTACTAGAAAGTGTACTCGACAAGCGAACTATGCTTTCATTCGTCCACTTCCAACAAGGTGACGAAAAGAGAGCCTTTGAGCTCATCGAGGAGAACTTAGCAGTTATTCTCAGTGAGAACACATCCCCGGTTGAGACGGTGAGATGCCTTAGCGTTTACAGCTTCTTCCTCGTGCTGAATGGGAGGAATGAGGACTCCCTTTCGGTTGTTCAATTTGCCAGAACCATGCTCCCACGTGTAGAAGAATTCTCGGGATCGTGGGAGTACAATCAACTTGCAGGAGATCTTTTGAACATCGAAGGGATAATATTCAACCAGATGGGGAAGAGTGAAATCTCTGTCCAGAAGTACAAAGAGGCCCTAAAATACCGGGAGATGAATCACAGTGAGATTGACACGGCAATTGTTCAGTCTAATTTGGCGCTGATCTACCTAGATCAAGGACAATTTACGCTCGCTCTTCAGTATATTAGACAGGCAATCTGGATCTTCAGAGACCTCCAACTTGAGCAACCTCTAGCTAATGCCTTCTCGACAATTGGCCACCTGCAGACCATGACTCGTGATTTCGACGGGGCTCGCTTCCATTTGGAGAAAGCAATTGAGATGTTCCATAAGCTGAATAATCCATTAAATCTTGCAGAGGCGTACTACAGGTTGATCAAGCTTTATGTGACAACTGGGATTGATTCCTTGGCTACAGATATACTTGTTGAGATGAAAGTTTCCCTGAAAGGGGTAAAAGTGAAACTCGCTAATCTGTATATCCAACTCGCGGAAGCTATAATCCTCAAGTCTAGAACTAGACTCGTCGAAAAAGCTCGAGCACTGGAAATCCTCCAATCTCTCCGATCGATTAAAACCGAGGATTCGTCGCTCTATATAGAGATCCTCTTCAATATCGCAGATCTGCAGCTCTTTGAGCTTACAATCACCTTCAACTCAGACCTCATCAGGGAGCTCAACGAGACTCTGAAGGATATTTCAACCCTTGCAAATGAGCTGAAATCACAGGTCATCATAGTAAAGTCACTGATAATTCAAGCTAAACTCTTTATTCTAATGAATAACAGAGATGAGGCCGAGATCATACTCAAGGCCGCATACAATATCGCTGAAAAGAGTGATGTCAAGGTGCTGCTAGATGAGATTAACCAGATAAGAGACGACCAGACGATAATTCTCGAAAAATGGAGAAAGCTCGGGGAAAATTATCAAAGCATGAACATCGTAGATGACAAGGACATCAAGTCAAAAATTATGATCAACCTCGAGAGGATAGAGGATGCTCTACGTAAGAATCAGTACCTCCAACTAGAGCAGGATGACTTCCAGAACATCGAGAGGATGAAAAAGTTGCTAAACAATAACAGTCTGTTTCCCAACGTTGTGTACAAGATATCTGAATACGGGATCGATATTATCTGGAAGGACTTTGAAATTGATACATTCCAAGATGAATTTGAGAGAGACACCTACCTCACCCAATTGGGAATTGTATTTTCAGTGATCTTCGGTCAAGGGGATCAGTACCATTCAGGGTTGTTCAACCTCCCTGCAGGAAAATTGCAGGATTACAGGGTTCTAGCCTATACCTTTAGAATACGGGACAACTCAGCAGTCGATCACAGACTAAACCTAGCATACGTCTTTTTCAGTGTCTTTGTCCCCACAATCATCGCAGACTTCCTCCCACCCATGAGTACCCTTGAGCGAAAGATGGATATGATGACAAGGGAGTACCCCAGCCTCGAACACCTTGATTTTCTAACGATGAAAAAAAATGTCCTGTCGTTGATTAATAACTGGGTAGAGAAAATCTATTAGGAAATTATCTATAAGTAGGTGAGAATAAGTTGAATCACTGGGAAAATTGAGAAAAGTGAAGCTATTAGTGCATTGAACTTACTCATCTCGAAGGTTTTTGTCATCACCATGAATATGATAACCGAGGTAATTGCAAATGGTATAGCGGTTAATAAGCCATCCCAAAAAATAAACCAGTCGGGGAATGGTACCGTGACCGTCTTCTCGTTGGTTGCCACATCAATGATCTGTTTGGAGTTTGGAGAAGACAGTAGAAAGAAGAGTTTGAGAAGAGTGAAAGCACTGTGAACTACTAGGCGGTAGATATTGAGACGGAAGAACGTAGAGATAGACTTATGGTGTCCGAGAGATCCTTGTTTGAATCCAAGCTTGAAAGCGTAACCAAATACTACACTACTGATGACAAGCTGTATTCCAATTCTTCCAAGTTCGGTCAGTACGAATATGATCGTAAGTATTGTCGTGTCTATACTGCTACCGTTGATAAAGATCCATTCCGTCTTGTTTGTGAGAGCTGAGACGTAAATGATTGTAATAAGAGATATAACCACCAACAACGGGAGAAGAGGTGGTCTATGGGAGGAGAAGAATACTGACTTTGCCCTCGAAGGAGAGAAGTATACCAGCTTAAGAGCCTCTAGTTGATTCCCCTCAAAGGGTGGCTCATACTCTATCTGTGTATGAGTAGATAGATTAGAGGTTTTCTTCCCCTTCTTCTTAGTTTTAGTCAACCTTAGAGACTCATTGACAAGGAATTCCTTACCACAACTCCTACACTTGGTAAGATCATCATCAACTTGAACACCACAATATGGACAAGTTTTCATTATCCACATCCCTACGGAGTGGAATAATAACTTCTAGATATTTCACCCTCGACTCTCGGCTTAAATGGAAATAAGGATTTAAGTACAGAACAAATCTATGGGACTTGACGAATGACTGAGGAGTTGTCTAAAACCTATGATCCTACCCAATTTGAGGATGATCTATACAAATGGTGGCTAGAGAAGGGATATTTCAAGCCAGAGACCCAAGAGGAACTTGGTATTGTCGATGAGAAATCCGAGAGATTCTGTAATACAATTCCACCACCTAACGTGACAGGAGTCCTTCACCTCGGTCACGCGATGACGATCTCATTACAGGATCTCATGGTGAGGCACGCACGGATGACTGGGAGGAAAACGCTCTTCCTCCCTGGAGCAGACCACGCGGGGATTGCAACGCAAAACGTTGTTGAACGAGAGCTGAACAAGAAGGGGATTAAGCGGAAGGAACTTGGACGTGAGAAATTCCTTGAGGAGGTGTGGAAATGGAAGGAG
The DNA here is from genome assembly GCA_015522385.1 of Candidatus Heimdallarchaeota archaeon. The sequence continues at coordinate 10,558 of WAMJ01000282.1, read as the reverse complement.
AAAAGCCATTCCATCATCACTCAACAGTCTATGAAGATGGGTCTATCCGCGGACTGGGATAGAGAGCGGTTCACTATGGACGAGATGCTCTCCAAAGCAGTCCGGGAAGCATTCGTCACTCTCTTTGAGAGGGGATTAATATACAGAGGGAGCTACTTGATTAACTGGTGTCCAGGTCGTTGTGAGTCCGCCATATCCGACCTCGAGGCCATTCCTGAGGAGGTCGAGGGGAAATTGTATACCATCAAGTACCCAATCAAGACCAAGAGCTGGAGCGAACCTCGAGGTGAGTGGGGTTCTGGCACGTGGGCAAAAGGGGCAAGGTCGTTCATCGTTGTTGCCACAACTCGTCCAGAGACCCTTCTTGGAGATTCAGGCGTGGCCATTCCTGAAAACCACCCGAAGTTCTCTAAGCACAAAGGTAAGACCGCAATACTTCCCGTCCTCGGAAGAGAAATCCCGATCTTTGTGGATGAGTATGTCGATGCTTCATTCGGGACAGGTGCAGTTAAGATTACACCTGCACACGACTTCAATGATTACGAAATCGGTAAACGTCACAATCTCAAGCATTACACAGTTCTCGACGCGAAATCGGTAATCATCGAGGAATTCGGAGGGAAGTACGCAGGTATGGATAGGTTCAAGGCAAGGGAGGAGATTGTGAAAGACCTTGAAAAGGAGGGTCTTCTCGTTGAGGTAGAAGACTATGTCCACAATGTGCCGCATTGCGAGCGGTGCCACACAATTGTTGAACCCCGCGACTCCACACAGTGGTTTGTAAAGACCAGACCACTCGTGGAGAAAGTTCTGGCCAAGATCGAGGAAGAAGGAATTAACTTCATACCACCCAAGATGATCGAAAGACTGTATCACTGGCTTAACCCAGAAACCATCAAGGACTGGTGCATATCTCGCCAACTCTGGTGGGGACACCGGATACCCGTATGGTACTGCGATGACTGTGAGGAGATCACGACCGGGAGAGAGGATCCAACGAAGTGCTCTTCATGCGGGAGTAGGAACATCCACCAAGATGAGGATGTGTTGGACACATGGTTCTCTTCTGGTCTTTGGCCGTTCTCGACCATGGGGTGGCCAAACGATACCAGAGATATGGAGGACTTCTTCCCCAACACCATGAGGGAAACAGGCTATGACATCCTCTTCTTCTGGGTAGCGAGGGAGCTGATGATGTCCGTAGAGCTCACAGGCAAATTACCTTATAGGAATGTGTACTTCCACGGACTGGTGAGAAATGAAGCGGGTAAGAAGATCAGCAAATCCATGGAGAACATCCAAGAGTACGACCCGCTGACCATAATCCCAAAATACGGAGCAGATAGCTTGAGATTCACCCTCGTGTCATACTCCTCCCCTGGACTGGACATGAATCTTGATCCCAAAAACCTTGATGGTGTTCACAAGTTTGGAAACAAGATCTGGCAAGCCACCCGATTCGCACTGAGCAAGGTGGATGCCTCTTTCCAATACGAAAAGCCGGATTTAAAGAAGCATAAGTTAAGCTTTGCTGACAGGTGGATACTCTCTGAGGTCAACTCCCTCGTGAAATTTGTCTCTGATTCTGTAGATAATTACTCCTTTCTCGAAGCAGCTAGAGAGATTCGCAGGTTCTTCTGGAACTCATTTGCGGACTGGTATATTGAGATCTCTAAGCTAAGAACCTATTCTGACGAGGATTACGAAGAAATTGATCCCCGCCACATTCTGGTGTACGTCCTCGATCGGGTGTTCAGGCTCCTCCATCCATTCATGCCATTCATAACCGAGAAACTCTGGCAACAACTACCTGCGGGTGTGAAGGATGAAGGCGCCCTGATAATTGCTAAATGGCCAAAAGTAGAGCGTGAGTTCATCGTTGCAGAGGCCTCGGAGAACTTTGAACTCTTCAAGGAAGCGACCAAAGGGATTCGGAGGATCAGAGGGGAGTTCAACGTTCCTTACTCAACACCAATGACTGTACTGATCTCTGCAGGAGACAGAACTGATACCCTTGAGGCGGCGAGGAATGAACTCATCTATCTGACAAAAATTGACGGAGAAAGTCTTAAGATAGAGAAGACCTTGGAACCTCCGAAAAAGTCAATATCAGTTGTCCTTGATGGAGTGAGTATCTACATCCCACTGGAGGGACTTATTGAGATAGAAGCGGAGGTCTCCAGAGTAAAGAATGAGATCGATAAGTTAGAGAAGCAGATCACGAAGATCGATGCTAAGCTCTCCTCAGAATTCGCTACAAGAGCCCCTGCAGAATTGGTTGAGAAGGAGAAGAACAAACGCAATGAACTCCGAGATAAACAGACCTCACTAGTGGAAAGACTAGAATTGCTTGAGTCGTAGTTGATACGGGAAATCTTTTTCAATACAGATACCATACTTATTCTGAATGTATAGGAAGAAGGAACAGATAGATCGAGAAATCGACAAACTGATGAAAGAGCTCAATAAGATTGCTCTGTTTGACGACGTGATCAGTGGTGATGAGCAGGCAATAATAGATAAGATTGCAGATCAAATGAAGAACATGCAAGAACAGATTGTGCAAGTCCTGGAGAGTGAGCTTCACGACGAAGAGTTTAACGACCTGCTGATGGACTGCCTCAACGATACTATAGTCAATGTGGAAAAGGTGGCCATGCTGGATGGTATCATCACAGAGGATGAGAAGAAATTACTCGGAGTCCTGAAAGAATTCGTCAACAGAGGAGGAGCATTGAGTGAGTAAACCAGAACTACAGGATGCAAAAATCATCAAGTATGTCAAGGAGACTAAGGATACCCACACCATGAGACTGGAGTTGAGTAGACCATTCCACTGGGAACCGGGTCAGTTCATAATGGTTCAGGCTGAGATCAATGGGGAATCAGTAAGACGTGCTTACTCTGTAGCATCATCACCGACCAGACCCTACCTCGAAATCACGGTCAGGCAGACCGAAAACCCAACAATGAGCAAGTACCTCAATGAGAGAAAGGAAGGAGATATTCTTAGGATAAAGGGTCCGTATGGAAGGTTCATCATGGATCCAACCAAACCAGTGTTCTGCATAGCAGCAGGTTCGGGAATCACCCCGTTCAGGGCTATGCTGCAGTACTGCATAGACAAGAAGCTTGATATTCCATACAAGCTCCTGTACTCCTGCAGGTATGGGGACAATGTAATCTATGAGAAAGAACTGCCCGACCTCATAAAGCAATATCCGCACGCGTCCTACGAGTTGTCCATTACGAGGGATAAGATGGGACTAGACTACGTCAGGGAGGGAAGGATCAATCAGGACTACCTAGCAGATCAGATTAAGGGGTTCGAGGATGGAAAATTCTACCTGTGTGGTACCCCTGGGTTCATCAAATCTATGATTGAATTTCTTATTGCTAACGGTATCCCAAGAGATGCTATCAAGAGAGAACAATGGGGTTAGGAAAAAGCACCAATTCTCAGAATCAGCAAAATTAAATAAAATGATAGAATATCCACTTTATTACCACGGTATTTGAATAGGAAATTAAGTTGAAAATCCAAGTAGTGAAAATTCACGTATGTTTTTTTACGATAAATATATAGACCAAAGAATTCTTGGGATTAATAATTTCAATGATTCCAAGAAGTAATAACGGAAAATTAGGACCGGATTAATTATTTAATGATAATTGAATAGATTTTAATAAATTAGAAGATAAGGTAAGTGCAACATGAAGAGACAGTCATTGTTTTTAGCAATGGGTCTCCTGATGCTTCTAAGCATTTTTCAGGTACCACAAATCACAAATTCTGTTCAGGTAGAACCGAATGCTCTAACCAGCGGGACTATCGATGGAATTAGTTACAGTTACGGGCAAGAGGAATTTACCGCTAGCGGTAACATCACCCGAACATTGAACAACACAGTCATTGAGACTCTTAACCGGACAAGAATGAGGACAGCAACCATTCCTCTAGTTACTGGTTACAATATCTCAGATGTATTCTACAATCTTGTAGGGATTGAGGAAACTGCCACTCAGAACCTCACTATCAATGACTGGTACAATAACGCGTCACTCTGGTTCTATATTGATATTGTTATGAACCAGATGCCTCTAGCTTTTGATCCACTGAATGCAACCCATGGTGCGGAATTGGAAGACCTTCAAATAATCTTCGACTATAGAGTTATCATGACCAACGCTATCTCAAGAGGTGGTGAGTTTCTTGGTCAATTCCCGGTAAACACGACATACATCTCATACAATCATAAGTACACCAATGGGACAGTTACTAGAAAGACCTTTGAGATCCAACCCCTGTACTACCTAATCAAGCTTCAAACAGTCATGACCGAAGTTAACATCAAGCAGATGGAATTTGGTTTCGGAGCAATTGGTTCATGGGTGAGACATTCGGTTGAATACAACATCTCAGCAAGTGCCTATAAGGTCAATATAACCGATGGTGAAAACTTTGGAATGGGTGTGACAATGTTCGATGAGATCAATGCAACGTACACCGAGTCCATAATTTCCGTCTTTGCCTTCTCGTTCATCAATATCAACTACTACAATCTTACCTTTGCTGGAAATGGAAGCTATGTGGACGGGGCTATGTACCCATTCTCATTGAGGCCAGTTATATCAAGCACTTCTGGTACTGTTGTCGAGGCAGGGTATCGAAGCGTCACCTCAAAGATCCGGAGTACATTCCAGTCTGTTGTTGCAGGCTTTGTCAGTAAGAGCATGAACGATACCGATCCTGCGAATGTATCAGCTTCAGCTCGCTTAGCAGTTTGGGGAATACAGTTCGGGAATGTACTTGTTGCCTATGATGAGGGCAATGACAACGACAGATTAGATTTGGCACTTGGGGATTCAGGTCTTGAAGTCCAAAACGATCGAGTGAAATATCTGGGTTTGGGAGAGGCATACAGCACAACTGTTCAGAACGCCTACTTCTCACAAGTCACACTTGAGCAGAATATATCAGCGCCATTCAATGGTTTCAGTGCTTCTACCTCAGTAAACAATACAGAGTTCTTCTACAACTCCGAAACTTATGGAATTGGAGATATGAGCAGTTCATCCACGAATCAATTCTATTGGAATGACCCTGTATCCAACACAGATGGAACCGTTGAGTTCGATTTTGGTATCCAGTATAACAACTTCCCAATTACATGGTACAACACTACTGATGGAACATCAGACATAGACTACGAAAATCTGAAATATGGATACAGAGTCACCGTAGATCCAGCAACTGGAAGGGCAAGCATGAAGACATCATGGGAGTACGGAGGCATCACTGACTCCACCTTGAAATCAGCAATGAGCGGTTTATCACTTGCTATGATGGTGAAGTCGGAGTTCTTCTCCTTACAGGCATTCTACAGTGCGACTGCGACGAACGAAACGGTAAATGCAACACGTTCACGGGCCATATCAGGGCTGAAGGTCGATACGGGGGTAGGTGAACCTGCGAGTGAGATCAATGTAACAGGACCGTTACAGTTCTACAACTCAAGTGGAGCTAACTATACTGCGTCATTTGATGCAATTAATGTAGTCCAAGTATCAGGAGGATTCGCTGGTGAGAGAGTTTCACCGTTTAGCTCAGAATCGGAGACTGGTGGTGATGCAACCTCAGGTGCCCTCGTTGAGAGACTAGGTGTTAACTTCTTCTACTCATTGGATCTGATTGTGGTATCCTTCCCGACTTGGGGTGGAAACGACATTGTCTGGGACCCTGAGTTTGGTGTGAGTTACCAATCAACACCAGAGCAGACAACGACAACAAGTGACACTTCGAGCGATACAACATCCAGTGACACAAGTTCAAGCACAACAAGTGACACTAGTTCCACCACTCCAACAACTGATACAGTAACCACATCTGATGATACAACATCCAGTGAGCAGGCCACTACTACTACTCAAGCTCCAACGGAAGCGCCGTCACCAGGTTTTGAGTTCTGGATGGCAGCTGTCGCCCTTAGCTCGATCGTATTCTTCAAAAGAAGGAAAAGATGAATTGTATATCCCTAAATGAAATATAGATTAATACTATAATCTAAGAGAGTAACATTGAGCTTATATTATTGCATAATATACAGTTAATATTGAGTGAACACAAGCCAAAACTAGATAACCTTTTCAGGATTCAAACCCTCCTCTATTTATTGGATAGAGGAGACCAAGGAGCAACTGGTTACGACCTTGGTAAGGATATTGAAGAGCAACAGGGTAGGCGTCCAAGTTCAGGTAAGATCTATCCATTCCTCAAGGAATTGTTGGAAAATGGCTATATTGAGGAGAAAGAAGGCGATACTTCTAGAAACAAAGTGATATACAGACTAACGGATAAGGGTAGAGAACTCGTATCCGAGATAGTAGGGAGGATGAGGATCCTCATTGACTCTAGGTTGAACGTCTTGATGGAAGTTTGTCACCACTGTGGAGTCAAACTTTATGACGCTCCAGTTATCGAAAAGTTAGAAGATGGAACGGAGATCAAATTCTGTTGCTCACACTGTCAAAAGGCATTTCATGATGGGGTGCACAAGCACTAACCACCATAAGTTAAGATTTGTTGAAATTTATTAGGAATTTGGACTGGATCTTCAATTATATTATTTCTTCAGAGGACTCTTGTACCTCTTGAGTAGGAGGGAACTTGTCACAACAGATACAGATGAGAACGCCATGGCTAGACCCGCGAATGCTGGAGGCAGTGTGAAAGTCACTCCATAGAGAGCCTGACTGATGGGGACAAGTACACCTGCAGCGATGGGGATACCCAAGACGTTGTACCCGAATGCCCAAAAGAAGTTCAACTTTATCCTGTTGAATGTTTTTCTCGAAAGGTCTATGGCAGTTACGACATCAGCAAGGGAGTCCTTCATGAGAACCATATCAGCTGTCTCAATGGCCACATCAGCACCAGCACCGATAGCAATACCAACATCAGCTTGTGCGAGTGCGGGACTGTCGTTGATCCCATCTCCAACCATCGCGACTATATGCCCTTTCTCCTGTAGTTCCTTCACCTTATCTGACTTGTTCTTCGGTAGAACCTCTGCGAAGACATTCTTGATCCCGACCTGACGAGCAATTGCCCTTGCGGTTCGCTCATTGTCTCCAGTGACCATCCAAACCTCGATACCCATTTTCTCAAATTCTTGAATTGCGAACTTGGAATCTTCCTTGACTGTATCTGCAACTGCAAAGATTGCAGAGAGTTTTCCGTCGACAGTAAGAATCATCGCTGTTTTTCCATCCTCTTCCAATTTGACCATCTGATCTTCGGTCGATTTATCAAGATCACCCTCGACAAGAGACCTGTTTCCGAGACTGGCCTTCATGCCATCAACTTTCGCAGTTACACCCTTTCCAGTAATAGACTCGAAATCGGTGGGTTCGGGAATGGACTCGATGTTCTTATTTACATAGTCCAGAATGGCCTTCCCAAGAGGGTGCTCTGAATTCTTCTCCAAAGCTCCTGCCATCTTGAGAACAGTGTCCATGTCACTCCCATTTAGAGGGACAACATCTGTCACAACAGGTTTACCGTGCGTGATTGTTCCAGTCTTGTCTAGGAGAATTGCATCTATCTTGTGGGCAGTCTCCAAAGGTTCACCTCCCTTGATCAGAATACCGTTTTCAGCACCAAGACCAGTACCGACCATAATTGCGGTAGGAGTTGCCAAACCCAAAGCACATGGGCAGGCTATCACAAGTACTGTGATAGCAAGTAGGAATGAAAATAGGAATGGCCCTGTACCACTGAGTAGCCAGTCTGACGGAACCACACCTATGGAAATGAGAGTGTACCATAGAATAAAGTCAAGAATGGCGATAAGCACAACTATTGGAACAAAAATTGAACTGATTTTGTCCGCTAATCCTTGTATTGGAGCCTTAGAAGCTTGGGAGTCCTCAACGAGCTTAATGATCTGAGATAGAGTAGTCTCGGATCCCACACGCTCTATCTTGATATAGAGTACACCTTGGTTATTGATCGTCGCACCGATTACTTGGTCTCCGACTGATTTTGAGACAGGAAGCGACTCCCCAGTGAGCATGGACTCATCAACAGAGGAAGTACCCTTTATCACTACTCCATCCGATGGTATTTTTGCACCAGGATATACCTTAAGTATATCACCCTTTTGGATCAGATCTACCGAAATCTCCTTCTCTCCAATTTCATTACCCTTATCATCGTACTCGATGAGAACTGCAGTCTTTGCTTGGAGCTCCACAAGTTTCTTGATTGCTTCTGAGGTCTTACCCTTAGCGCTCGCTTCGAGGTACTTCCCGAGGACGATGAAGGTCAGAAGGAACACGGCAGTCTCGAAAAAGACGTCGCCTTGGAATTCCGGAACCAGTATCTCATATATAATGACAAACACTGAGTAGAAGTATGCTGCCGATGTGCCTAGCACAACTAGGGTGTCCATACCAAATGCCAGTTTCTTTGCGGTTTTGTAGGCCTTGATATAGAAATCCTTCCCTACCCAGAACTGAACTGGTGTGCCAAGGATTATCCCCATCCACCCCTCAAGAGAGATATTGGCAATTCTCGTCTCCGCGAGGAATGGGTCACCAATAAATCTCAGGATCATGGCATAGAGGAATGGTATGGAGAAGACTGTGCTGAAAATAAGTTTCTTCTTCCATCCCTCTATCTCTTCCTTTTTCGATAACCTGTCAAGATCCACCTGTTCAGACTTGATCTCTGCATGGTATCCAAGGTCGTCAATTGCCTCGATCAGATCTCTGACTCCTACCTTAGAAGGGTCGAAGATGATCTTTCCTGTCTCAGTCGTTAGGTTCACACTTACATCCTCGACACCATCAAGGCTCTTGACATAACCTTCTATGCTATTCACGCAGGATGCACAGGTCATTCCAGAGATAGCTAGTTGTGCCTCTCCAGCACTATGATCCTTTATTTCTTCAGCTTTATATCCGATATCATCCACGAGGTCGATGATCTTTTCGGTATCAATTAGCGCAGGATCGTACTCAACCTCCGCAACCTCACCTAGCAGGTTGACATTTATATTTAAAATGCCCTCCTGGCTTCCTACGTAGCCTTCTATTGAGTTCACACAGGATGCACAGGTCATTCCGGAGATAGCAATTTTCCCTTTTTTCACTTCTTTGGATTCTTGGGTCATGATAGTTCTCAAAGTAGAATTACGGTAACCCTATATAAGCTCTAAGATAAACGTCAATAATAGACATGTCAGATAATGACTTAATTTTGGATTTGTTCGTGATGCCCTAGAATTAGAGAGCAGCTAGTGATGGGGAGTCACAGCAAGCAGTGTACTCTTTCTTTCCACATCCAGTCCCCATCCAGCAAACCCAGTGCTTTCCGTCGTCAAGGTCTTCGATGTGCATAGCGTGTCCACAGTGCATCGGAGCATCAACATTGCTTCCACAGTTTTCACATTTATAGTTCTTTGGCATGTTCTGGTACTTTGTGTCCTTCATGATAATCACCAACATGTCACCAAGTGACATATCTGATTTTAATACATTCTGCGATATTAAAGGATTCTGAAATAAGCTAGAAACATTTCAAATTGAAATTAATTTTATCTTACCTACTCTTCTTTAGCATCAGAGGTCTTTTCTTCAATAAGTTCCTCAGGATCACTTCCCTTTGCAGATTCTGCTATGTACTTTGATCTGTTAAGGAGATCAAGATACCAGCCAAAGAGTCCAAGACACCATCCGGAAACAAGTCCTGTGACAAACAACACGAAAGCGAAGAAGGAGATTGTCTCGAAGGTGTTGGAACTCTGTGAGTAATACGTGAAGGATACGTAAATACCCGAGAGGAAGATCAGAATAGAGACAAGGAACGTGAACCCAATCACGTTCTTGAAGTAGACCTGTGTTCTCGTGTTAAGCCTATCTTCAGTGTATAGGAGTTTTGCATAGAAAGAGTTGAACCTGCGGTAGGAAGTGATGATGCGGTTCTTGAGTGCACCTGGTGTACCAAGGATTGCTCCATATATTTTCCTCAACCACTTCCCAATGAAATCAAGAACCCCTGTCTCCTTTATTGCTATTACAATCATTGTCCCCACGACAATTATTGCAATCAGAGCAAGAAGAGCGCCAAAGGGATTCTCTTGGAGAATTGTACCGACAGAGTTAATGATCAGACCGAAGAACCACCCTATTCCGTCAAAAATGGCCAAGAGAACCTCCAGTATAAACTTCAAGATACTTCCTATGAAATTTAGTACCACGAATAATCCATCAACAAAGTTGAGCTCGTTAATCCATCTCCTGAGTTCATCACCGAATCCAAATGCTGCAACCACACCGAAGAAGACTCCTGCCACCAAACCAGTTATGGTATATAGAAGCGGTAAGCTCTCTACGAAGTCTCTCTCATTTCTCGTCAACGGGGTCTCGTGGGATGTGGCGAACCAGAACCGTATCATCTTCTCATTCTCTCGAGCGACCCATATAACGGGGAAGAAGATGATCTTGAGAAATGCCCAGATGATCCTGAATGGAATCAGTAAAAATCCAATCACAT
>WAMJ01000281.1 GCA_015522385.1 Candidatus Heimdallarchaeota archaeon | reverse complement strand
GTCTAGGAGATCTTAAAAGTAAATGATTATGGAAATTGTACGATAAATTTTGTGAGATCTATTGATCTAATTACCCAAATCGACTACTTTGTTTAATCGTGAGGATTACTGGACATTATCATATGACTGGTACTCGTATAGATACCAGTTATAGAGATCTATTTTCCTTCCTCCACCGTAGTAATCAATTGATGATTGTGCACCAGACCACCCCCATCCATCTACTGCATGTACATTAAGGGTCACTCTTATATATATTTGAGTAGATTGGGATAAGCGGCCGCTTGGAGTTTGAATGGTCACACCTTCGTTTGTATTTTGATTGTTGTTTGAGTCGTAGACTAGTTGTTTGGTTGCTATTACCACATCTGATCCTCCATCAGTGTAATAAACTTCGATAGTAATTGTTAGCTTTGCATATGAACTCCAATTTTCATCATCTGCAATACCTTTGAGATGAAGCGTAGCCTTGGCATAATAATACTTGCCAAGAGCTCCAGAATATCCACCACCATTTCTGTCGGTTGAGTATTTACAGTAAGCATCACCATACCCATTTCCACTTGAAGCCTTAAGGTAGGCAACTGCTTCACTCTCAGGGCAATAATAATCGCTAGTACCTCCACCTGCATTGGATTTACCTTGAAAGTTGTTGTCGTTTTCTTTGGTCCTGTGTAGAAAATTCCCATGTTGAACATCTTTCCAGTAACCAGCTGCGCTTGTGCTGATAGTTCCGTACAAAGACATTGTAAGAACCATTAACAACACAACAGATCATGTTTTGACGTTGAAGTTTCTCCTCGTCATTGATCAAGTTTTTTTTGAATAAATAAACTTAACGTTTATTAGTCCGTTGTTCGCTAGAAAATTTGAACTATGATTAACATCGATAAGATAAACTTCGGTTACGGAAAAGAGCTGATCTTTGAGGACTTCAGTCTCCAGATGGGAGGGAGGATAACCGGGCTGATCGGTCAGAACGGAGCTGGGAAGACGACGCTTGTCAACCTGATGATCGGTCTGCTACGGATCAGGGATGGCTCAATCACCATTGACGGACTCAGTCCCCTAAAGCAGCGGGAGGAGCTCCTCAAGCAAGTTGGGGTAATGTTCGAGGACTCGGACTTCCCGCAGTGGGCGACGCTCCGCGAGCACCTGAGGTTCATCGGGCAGCTCCGGGGAATGGACGCAGCGGAGGCGGAGAAGCAGGGTCTGGCGACACTCGAGAGATTCGGGATAGCGGAAAAGGCAGACGAGAAGTTCCAGAAGCTCTCCGCGGGGATGAAGCAGAAATTCGGGATAGCACAGGCCCTTCTTGGGTACCCGAACTACGTTATACTCGACGAGCCGACGGCCAACCTCGACGTCAACGCCAGGATAACCGCGCTGGAGTATATCCAGGACCTCGCCTACACCAAGCACATAAACTTCGTCATCCTCAGTCATATCCTCCATGACCTCGAGAGGGTCTGCGATGAGATCGTGGTGATCCACAAGGGGCGGTTGCTGAAGCAGTCCAGCATGGCTGACATCTTGAAAGAGGGGATGGTGAGGGACTATATTGTGCGTTTCACGAGCCCAGAGGAACAGCAGCAGTCGCAGGAAATACTGCAAAAGGAAGGGTATGAGGTCCGGAAGCGGGGACTGGCCCTGGAGATCCATGTCGAGAGCAGGAGGGATCTAGAAAAACTGCAGGGTCTGCTCAGCCAGGATGTCGCACCTGTGCGTAGCATTCTGGAGCAGCTCTTCGTCGACCTCGTAGGAGGGGAGAGCGATTAATCTCCTTGGACGTGCATCTGTCTCCCTCCTCATTGTTCTCGCGTTGTGGGGATCGATTGTCGGAGGTAGTACATCGGTATTTTCAGATGCATCAACTACCATAAATCATTCTTGGAAGTACTCTGAACAATTGGTTATCTACAAGCCAAGTTACATTAGAGGACAGATTTCGTCAAATTTTTCAATCGCAGTTAACATCTCGTTGTTATCAGATGGAAGAACCTATCCGCTATATTCGATGAATCTGACAAAGTCTGTACCCATAAACATCACAGAGAAAGTTTCTGATAATTTTAATATTGACGGCTCTACAGGTGGATTGCTAATAATATCAATCTGGAATATTCAGGAGGGTGTTTTTCTGCAAGGATATTACGCCATTAATATTCAAATATTGGTAGACTCAAAAGAAGTGGTATCGATCCTACTCCCATACATTCTATTAGGAATGTTTTTCCTAGCTCTTTCCTTTATCTGGAGAAGAAAAAACTTGAGGGATTACCTTACGGCGGACAAGAATCTTGACAGTGTTGAGATTGGCTTCGTCTTCCTCCTCGGTACTATGTATTTTACTCCGAATAATCGGATATTTCCAGGAGAGCCCAGATACATCATAGGGGGCATTACAGATTACTCCTATCCTATTGCGTGGATAATCTTCCTCTCCATACTTATGTCCTTGTACTTCACGCTCAACAAACGGTCAGTTCAGTATCTCTGGACATACCCCAGTGGAAAGGTAAAGGTGATTTTCTCGAGAAGTATAGACATGGTGAAGAGGGTTTCAAGCGTCAGTATCCAAATCTATTCTTACTACTTTATAATTATCTACTTTGATTTCTCGGGTAGGCTTGTGACTTCAGAGAGAATTATACAAATTGTGGAAATTACTATTGTGAATACGTTGATTGCTTTGCAGTATGCTCTTCTTCTTGGAATAGCTTTTCTCGTATTCAGAAGGGTAGAAATAAGGCCAATAATTGTACTTGCGGTGTATTTCCTCATCGATTACATAGAGATTATTCCTACAAGACTGTCAAATCTGGGAAATCCAGATATCTTCTGGTGGGGTATATTGTTGATACCACTAACCATCATAGCCTCATACTTCGCTCTGCAGAAGCTATATTTATCAGCGGAGGTGATGGTATGAGAAGATTGAACTCAATCTCCACAACGCTAATCCTACTGGGGATTGTCTCTATAACCTTTGCAGGATTACCCGTCGACAAGACGGTTCTTGCAGACCGAACCTTACAGACCACGACTGTAGACCGACTTGATAAACTGACAGTCTACGTTAATATAGGTGAGACCGTTCATATATTGGTGAAATCGACAGATCAGGTACCAGTAGAAGTAGATATTACGGGACCATATCTGAAAGAGGAGTACAATGGAACGAATCTCTCAATTAATTTTGTATGGACATATTATAACAGGTCAGCGACAGTAGGTGTGACATTGTTCTCGGACATTCCAGCATCTGCTACCGTCTACGCCTATGTGGAGGGAAGTGGGGAGGTGAGGAGCAAGTTTTATTTAGGAGCATCTATCCTCACTCTCACAGGATTGGTTGTAGAATTCGTCACTCGTAAGCATCATCCACCATATTTGGAGGATGAAAGCAGATCTATTAGTGTGGTGGCGATTCTAATACCTGTGATTATGTTCTGGGATTTCCTAAAACCATATAATGGTTATGGCTTCAGGTATCAGTATAGCCCTAGAATTGGGATACCAATAGCGTACTACCGATCCCTCCATATTGAAGAGATAGTCTGGACATTCGTAAATTCATCCACAATGCTCATATTCTACGTACTATTGGCAGTCTCGATAACCCGCTCACTCTCGAAGAAGAGATTACAGGTCTATAAGACCTTACCCGTTGGTAAACTGAAACAGTACTTTACTAGGATCGGTATTTGGACTGGTCTGATCCTCTCTTTCCTAACACTCAGGATATTCATGGGTATATTCTCCCGTAATGGGAAGTTTGATGGATACCAGATGTTCTTCTCGGTCTACATCTATGCCTTCCTCATCGCTTCTATCGTGTTCACTAATATGGTTCTGCTCCACGTGAACGTCCTTGATACATTCCAGAGCACGAGAGCTGCGGTGCTGATTGTCCCGCTGCTCATGCTGCTCTCAGTCCAAGGAAATCTCCCCCCAATTCCCATGTTTGAATCCTTCCATCGTGTGGACTGGGAGACGGAGTACCATCCAGTCGGAGTCACGACCCTGATCTTCAGGCAGTTAGTCTATACCATAATCCTGCTGGTCTACGGAGTGATTAATCGCATGAGACATGGGTTCATGACCGGGAACTGATATTCACAAGTCGATGTTGCTAAGAATGGAGAAGCTAGGAGCTTAATCCGATAATGTCATAGCTTCGTTCAATCACGCCTAGAGTTTACCCTATCTGTATCTTAGAGGGAAGACCTCGTGATCATTCACGTATTCTTTGGACAGCGTAATCACCGTTGACAGAGGATACGTCCTCCATGGTACATTGTGCCGATCATCAATTTACTTGCCGGCGATAAAGTATTTATGCGATTCCCATGTCTGCAGGGTATGAGTAAGTTATCCACACTCGGCTTCAAGATATCCATGTACTTCTTCCTCATCGTTACAGTGATGGGGATGTTCAATGCGTTCGGTTTCTGGTCACTTTTTGGCGACGCGGAAAGGGGCTTCCTCCTCGTCCATGTCCACTCGGGTACTCTCGGGGTGCTGACCATCGGCATCCTGAGCTTCTACCTCAGCGAGATAGAGGTGCAGAAGCAGAGGATGCTCACGCAGATACTCGGATCCGCGGTTGGGATTTTCATCATCAGCATACTCCTGAGCTACCTCATGGGGATAACGATCCTTCTAGTTCTCGGTGCTCTTGTCGGGCTCGGGGGAATAGCACATGTCAGCGCCTCAATTATCGTGCAGGCATTCCGCAGCTCCTCTGACCTCAGGTGGCAGGTGCTGACCAACCTCGGTGTGCTTGGACTTGGGATCCTCTATGGACTAATCTACTCACTGAGGCTGGCATTCGGACTTGAACTCCCGGGGACCACACTGGCAGCGCACGCCGCATCCATCGAGGTGGGTTTCCTCGTGATGGCATCGGTCATCGTAATCGAGAACGTGCTGGGGCTTGAGCACTTTCTGCCACAGACGATCGTTTTCGCGTTGTACAGTATCTCGGTCGGGATGGGCATACTTTTCTTCGCTCCCCTACTGATGCTTACTACCCCGCTGTTCATCGTCGCCACGATCCTCGTCCTGTGGAAGACAGCAGGATCATTGAACTTCTCGGAGAACACCAAGGTCCACGCCACCTTCTCGATGGCCGGTGTTGTCGGGTTCCTCGTCTTCCTTATCTATATCACGGTAAACTATCTCAGCAAGGGGCAGTCCGTCCCCGACTACCTCTTCGTCGGAAGCTCTCACATCGTCTTCCTGCTCATCACATCGAACGCACTGTTCGCGTACCTCTCCTCAAAGATGGAGATGAAGGAGATCTTCCCGAAGTCTGACCTGATTTTCGTCTATGGCTTTAACCTGTCTGCAGTCGTATTCGCCGTCCTTCTCCTACTTGATCTAGGGGGCCACATGGCGATTCTTATGGGCATATTCCTGGGCATCGGAGTGGTGTCGTACCTGCTCACATTAATGGGACATTCAGAGGCGGTACCAACCTCCAACTAGAATTTGCTTGGATCAGAATCTGATCCTAAGTTGAGCGATCGATCAGAATAGGTGCTTGTGGAGAATACCCATGACAACCTCCACGGCAGCCTCCATCTTCTCCAGTGTCCTGTCGAGTTCCTCAATGGACAGCGATTTGGTATAAAGCGGAGAGGAGAGGAGGATTCCTGAGTCGTCATAGTCGTTCTCTCCGTCGAAGAAGAACTTTGCGTACATCCCATTCGAGAAGAGAAACTGTCGAATTTCGAGGATCAGTTCAAGGAGTTCAAGATCCGTTGCTATCCGTAACTTCACCTTATCGTCCTCGTTCATGAGAACCTGTGAGTAGACCTCAACTCTGTGCTCATTACCCTGCTTTTGCAGGATGCTCACATCGATGTCGGGGATGGTCAGATGGAGTTTGATGTGAAAGTGGTATGAGTCGAGGGGTAAGCTATCCAGCACCATGACATCCAGTTTGTCGAGGATATCCAGAAGGTGCTGCTTGGTTTGTCCCGGATTGTGCATAGCATGGAATGCCTTGTGGAAATTTAACCAGTACGCTACAATGTCGGATGCTGTAATATGCGCATGTTTTTGCAAACGGTTAGGATCAGTCTGTTGACACAGTCACGGGAAGAGTTGATGAACCATCTTGTTCCCAAAAAGCCCAATGTGTCTATGATGCAGCATTGACTAGAGCTTGGTACCGAGGTAACCTATGATCTCCTCCATTGCCCTCAACTGTAGCTCGATGGGGACAGAAGCAGAGTTGTTCCTGACAGCCTGCTCGGGGATCGGTGGCACGTGGATGAAACCTGCAGGGATGCTCAGACCACTCTCATGGAGGTAGTGCATCGCCTCGTAGAAGATCTGGTTACACCCATAGGCACCTGCACTCAGCGACTCCTTGACTGGGATGTTCCTGCCCCTCAGGTGCTCGAGCAACTCAGGGATTGGCAGTGTGCTGAAGTATGCCGCAGGACCGTCTTCTGCCAGAACCTCGTTGCTCGGTTTGCTCCCGCAGTTATACGGGGCTCTGGAGTTAGCGTAGTTGATCGCTACCTTCTCGATGGAGATGACAGTCCTACCCGCGAGCCCGCTGAGGATCACTGCGTCCGGTTGATGGAGCTCTATATGATCCCTGATCTTCTGCCGGATTTCTCCATACCTGAGTGGGATGACCTCTCCCACAACCGAGAACCCTCCAATCTCTCTCCCGTCAAGTCGCTGAGCCAGCATCTCTGACGGGTTGTACGGGTGGTCGAGGAACTTCTCGAAACCCGTGAATAATAATTTCTTCACAGATGTCCTATTATCCTATCGTTGATAAGGGCTGACAATTGGGAGAGGTAGTGTCCGCGTTGGCCGACCCGGATGAATTTTCGCGTCTCCCGCGATCTCCTGATTGAATCTTAAAGTCATCCTTATATTGCAGTGGTCAGCAGATAGAAATGTTCGAGGTTAAACCAATGGCAGAACTTTTACTATTCAACAAGTATTCGATGGACGACGTCGAGGTCAAGGACGAAGGTCTGAGGAAGTACATCAACCTGAAACCAATTATCCTCCCATCATCAGGTGGAAGGCACGCGAGGCAGAGGTTCAAGAAGAACGATGTCCACGTCGTCGAGAGGTTCATCAACAAGCTCATGAGACCCGGGAAGAACTCCGGGAAGAAGATGAAGATCATCCAGGCAACCGAGACTGCCTTCGAGCTGATCCAGCTGAAGACCGGGCAGAACCCAGTGCAGGTTCTCATCAATGCTATCGAGAACTCCGCACCCAGAGAGGAGACCACTAGGGTTTCCTACGGAGGAGTGGCACAGCACCAAGCTGTGGATGTCGCACCAATTCGGAGGGTGGATCTCTCGCTTAGATTCATCACAGAGGGTATCATCAAGTCTTCCTTCGGAAACATTAAGTCTCTCGCGGAAATAATCGCTGACGAGCTCATCGCAGGTGCGAACAACGACACAAGCTCTCAGGGAGTCCGCAAGAAGCAGGAACTTGAGAGGATCGCCTACTCCGCAAGATAGTTCTGCCATATTTTGTCCTATCTACAGGAAATCCATTTATTCATACAGTATATTCGAATTCAGATGCAGTTCCTAAGTGGAAACAAGTCACAAATTGTTATGGCACTGGGGGAGGTTGTCAACGGAGTCCCAAGGGAGGAGCTCGGCAATCGGTTCCTCGAAGAGGCCGACAGCTTCATCATGAATCTCGATGACTTCCTGCGAAAGGACCTAGGAACACTCCTCCACCTCTTCAACAGCAGAATCATGGTACTCCTGCTCACGGGTAAGTTCAAGAACTTCACGTCAATGGACATGGAGGAGGGGGGGAGGTACATCAGCAAGTGGTCTGGAAGTAGAATACCCCTGTTCAGGACTGCCGCTAAAACATTGGCCGCGGTTGCGGGGTGGTCGTACTACTGCAACGACTCGGCATGGGAGGAGATGAACTACCCTGGTAAGACGATCGGCAGGGAGCACCTGACACCGACACTCCTCTACGGGAAGGAGCCTTGGAGGCCTGAGAATGCTTAGAGGATCGCAGATAGAAGCGGGAAACGTGGAGGCTGACGTCGTCGTCATCGGTAGCGGTGCGGGTGGCTCCCTCGCAGCGGCCAGAATTGCAGAGAGGGGTCATGAAGTGCTCGTGCTCGAGGAGGGACCACTTGTCACAAGGGAGGACTTCGATCAGGATGAGTCCAAGCTGGTCAAGATGATGTACAGGAGGGGAGGTGCCCTCGCTACTGACGATATGTCGATCCGTATCCTGCAGGGAAGGGTTCTCGGAGGCTCCACCACCATCAACTGGATGAATTCATTCAGGACTCCCGACGACGTTCTCAAAGAGTGGATGAGGGACTTCGGGCTGGAGGAGTACTCATCAGAGAAGATGGAGAGGCACTTCGAGAGCATCGAGCAGCGGATGAACATACACACCGTCCCGGACGAGGAGCACAGTAGGCAGAACAGGATCATCCTCGATGCGGGAAAGAAGTTGGGGATACATGCAGAGGCATGCCGCAACAACTCGAAGAACTGTATAGGTTGCGGGAAGTGCGGTCTGGGGTGTTCTTACGACGCCAAGATGGACATGCGACTCACATACCTTACAGACGCGGTGAACAGTGGAGCTCGCGTGTTCACAGACACCAAGGCAGAGAGGATCAAAGATATTCCCGGAGGCAGGAAACAGGTGACTGCCACGGTATTGAGAGAGAAGAAGATCACGGTTAAGTGCCAGAGTGTTGTTGTCGCAGGGGGGGCAATTATGACTCCATTGCTTCTTCAAAAATCGGGATACAATCATCGAAATCTCGGAAAGTTCCTCCATCTGCACCCGGTAGCAGCGTCCATCGCAGTGTACGACAAGGAGATCTTCCCCACTTACGGAGCACCCCACACTGCGCACACGAGCGAGTGGGCGGATCTCAAGGACGGCTACGGCGTGAGGCTGGAGCCCGTGGACCTAGAGGTTTTCCTCGCAGGCGTAAACACACCTGGGTTGGGGAAGGTCCGGAGGGAGTTGATGAAGAAGATTAACTACATGGGGGTTATCCTCGCTCTCACTAGAGACGGGGTGAGCAGGAAGTCCAATGGTGAGGTCAGGTGGAGACGCGGCGTCAACCTTCAGGGCGGTAGATTCTCCCTGAGACCCCTACCGTCCATCAGGTACAGAATAGATCCTGAGGACCAGAAACACCTGCTCTTCGGCCTGCGAAAGTCCATAGAGATCCACCTAGCAGCTGGTGCCAAGGAGGTCTATCCTACCCATAGCAAGCTGTTCAAAATCACCAAGCCTTCGGACATCGACGGATTCTTCAGGCTTCCCATGGGACCCAACCAGCTGAATGTCTTCAGTGCTCATCCCACGGGGACAGCGAGGATGGGGACGGATCAAAGGACATCGGTAGTGGGACCCAATCTTGAGCTCAACAACCATCCAGGAATATATGTGATGGATGGTAGCGTCCTTCCCACAGCACCGGGTGTCAACCCCATGGAGACGATACTCGCTGTGGTCTCGAGGGGACTGGAACTAGCGGATTTCTAATCTTTTTCGACCAACAATCCAACACTTAATATTTTGCGTGTGAATTCCTGAAACATGGAAGCAAAAGCTGGAAGAAAGCTAAATTTCGGTCCTGCATTCATCGCGCTTGCGGCGTTTCTCTGGACAACAGACGCCTTTGTGAGATCTGATCTCTCACAGGCATACACGCCCAACCAACTCGTGACCTTAGAGCACACCATCATCATTATCATCATGCTCCCAATATTGGCAAAGTCAATGCCAAGACTATCGACATTCACAGGAGCAGAGTGGGGAGCACTCCTGTTCATAGGGATAGGAGGGAGTGCTATCGCCACCATCGCACTGACCAAGGCCTTCTTCTTGGGCAATCCATTTCAGTATGTAGCCGTCATCATCCTGCTGCAACAGACCCAACCGATAATCGCCATTGGGTTCGCCCACGTCTTCCTCAAAGAGAAGCTCCCCCAGTTCTACTACCCACTCTCAGCTCTGGCCGTAATCGGGGTATACCTCATCGTCTTCCCCATCCTCACCGGTTACACCAACACCATCGAGGGTCTATCTGTCATTAGCACGAATTTCAGCGATCCAGTAGGAGTTCAGGCAAGTCTCTTGGGACTGCTTGCTGCCTTCCTCTGGGGGAGCTCGACCGTGTTCGGGAGGTACATCCTAGAACACTCACCGACCGAGGTGAAGTACAGGGAGATGACCAGCTACAGATTCATAGTGGCCTTTCTCTTCCTGACCCTTCTCCTGTTCATCCCCTCACCCTTAGGCGGAGAGGGACTGCCAACAACCCTCATCCCAAGTGCAACCGTCATCTTGCAGCTACTCTACCTCGCTGTGGTCGTGGGTCTACTCTCGCTGCTTCTGTACTACTACGGTCTTAAGAGCACCCACGCAAGTGTCGCCACACTTTTCGAGCTGGCCTATCCCCTTTCCCTGTTCGTGATCCTGCCCCTATTGAGACAGCAACTACCATCTACAATACAGATGGTCGGAGCAGCCATCCTTATCGTGTCCACAACAACTCTGTCTTACCTGTACTCATCGGAGTCCGGGATTCCGTCATCGCATATGGACGAGATCCTGCCCGTTAGTGAATAGAGGGTATAGTGAAGGATATGAAAAAGATCCAGAATCGGTTGAACTATCCTTAGTAGCATAGAATACCGTACCTTACTTGATTGTCATTTGCAGAGGTGATCGTGCTGAATACTTTAAATACAGGAGATTCTGTATTGACTTAAGAGAAGCACTCCTTCTTTGAGATTTTTTAGGATGTCGTCGGACTCAGGAGAGTTGATGTTTGCAGAAGGGAATATTAGAAATTATTACGGAAAATACAGCAGGGGTGAAGATCCAGCATGTCACTTCGTTTCAGAAGCCGGTACTGGATCTCTCTATCACCCTCACGAATAAGGCAATAGAGCAGCTTGAGGAGAGGAAGGCGACTATCAGGTCATTTTCTGGGACACCGGGGATCATCGTGCAGATGGACAGGGACCTTCTGGAAATTCCCGATCACGTCGAGACGAGCTCGGACATCGAGGAGTTTGTAGAGTCCCTCCTGAATGACAAGTCACTGACTATCAAATTTGAGGCGGAGTTGGAGAAGAACAAAGGGGCCATCGGTGGTATATTCAGGTGGTACCCCTCGAAGAACAATCTCCTTCTCGTCGCTGTGTACGGCGTCGACGCGAACAGGTTGAAGTACCGAAGAACGCAACCAATCCCCTTTCCCATCAAGACAAGGGCGGCAGACAACGACGACCGGATCAACAGGATCAACTTAGGAAAGCTCCTCTTCGCAGTCGTGGACGACCTGCGGGAGAGCCAGAAAGAGAAGATGGACACGGATTACAAGCGGTTCCTCGACAGGTCGTTCAGACCGTTCTCCGAGTTTCTCTACAACGAGAGGTTGTCGATCCGGGATCCGAGGTACAGGCCCCAGTGCAGGTTCGTGAAGAGACCGACCTCGGACGATGACTACCGTGGATTCTTGGAGGTACAGGAGCCACCGAGGCAGCTCACAGAGGGAGGTAACCAGATCTCAGCCAAGGACGACAATGGAAACACTTACCTATCCGTGAGAGTAGCGGACTACGACGATTCAGAACAGTTGATCATCATTGAGGAGGGGAACAGGCTCCGGGACTGGCCTGAAGAGGGTATCATATTCCTTGAGGGAGACCAAGCCAGTAACCGGAGGAAAACTCAGGCAGTCAATCTCCTCAGGACGAGGAGTGATCCCGTATACGCCCGACTTGCGGATTCAGTCATCAGACCATGGGGTCTTCCACTGGTTGACCGGGAGTCCCGTTCCTACTTCCATCCGAACATCTCACATGACAACCCTATATCCGTCGCACAGGCTAACGCAGTCGACCTCGCGCTCTCCTGTAACGATATCTCCCTCATTCACGGTCCTCCCGGGACGGGGAAGACCACCGTGATCGTGGAAATCATCAGGCACGTCGTCGCCGAGGGAGGAAGGGTGCTGATGGTAGCACCGACACACGTGGCGGTGGACAACGTCCTCGAGCGGGTGGCGGATGAGCACGGGGTGTCCGCAGTGAGGGTCGGGGGCAGGCAGTACATGGGAGAACACCTCAAGAAGTACCGCCTTCGTGACAGAGTCACAGCTTTGAAAGAGGCACTACCGTCATTCACGAAAGCAAAGGGGAAGGACAAGGAGATCAAGACTCTTCAGAAACAGTTTATCAAGCGCATGGAGAATGAGAACAAGAGGTTCTTCGAGAACCTCGTGCTGGAACAGTCCAATCTCGTGTGTGGAACCACCATTGGAATCGCACGGTACTACGAGAACAGTAAGAAGGACCAGATCAACTTCGACATGCTCATAATCGACGAGGCCTCCAAGGCAACGGTGATGGAGTTCCTTGTCCCTGCGGTGAGGGCCAAGAAGTGGGTGCTCGTCGGAGACCACCGGCAGCTCCCGCCTTACGTCAACGATCAGGAGCTGCGGATATACATCCAGAGATTCTTCGAGGACAAGGGAGAAGACAAGAAGAAGGTCGGGCGGAAGGACTTCCACGATCAGACGGATGAGCTGATCGGTAGCCTGAGGAGGTACCATGAAGAGCTCCACGCCCTCTCCGAGGGTCAACCCCAGATCCACTGGCAGAGGGTAGTTGAGCTCATGGAATACAACAGGAAACCTATCAAGTCCATGCAGGACATGATCTCGCTCGCTCTGGGGAGCTGCTTCCACTACTTCCTCACCCGAATTGACGAGACGAGGAACGTGCATCTAAACGTTCAGCACAGGATGCCTTCGGTGCTGGCAAACTTTCTCGACGAGACGATCTACCAGGGCAATCTCAAAACCTCGGACCAAGCTGCCACACACGGGCTGGCCCTCCCTGCAGTTGAAAGCCTCGGTCTCGGCGAGATTACAGGTCCCCTTACATTTGTCTCAACCGAGAATCTCAGACCGTCCTACGACACTGTTGCAAAGCGCGGTGTTGGATACTACAACGAGGCCGAGGCAGAGACAATTGCAGATATTATCTCCTCCCTAGTGACGCTGGACGCAGGTGCTCTCGGTTACACCGAAGAAGAGCCAATGACAATCGGTGTGATAACCTACTACGCCAACCAGTCACGTGTGATCGTGAACAAGCTGCGTTCGCTGGACGAACTCCAGACACAGAGGGGGTGGAGATTTGGTGTAGAAGGGAAACCTATCAAGATCAGGGTGAGTATCGTCGACCGTTTCCAAGGTCAGGAGCAAGACATCGTCCTCCTCAGTCTCACGAGGGCCAACAAGCACGGACGAATCGGCTTCCTCAAAAACCTCCAGCGTATTAATGTGTCCCTGTCTCGTGCAAAGCAGAACCTCTTGGTTATCGGCCACCACAAATTCTTCCGAGGACTTGAGCAGAAGGACCAGCAGATTATCCTCAGGGAGCTCGCCCTGTACTGTGAGGAGCACGATCTTGTTCGTGTAGTAGAGGCACCGAACGGGGGTAGACGATACAAGAAGAAGAAAAGGAGGAGAAAGAGATAATGTTCTCAAATTCCATCAGGGAGCACTCCATCAGGAGCAGAGGACTGAAACCTTCAATCATCTTCAGGAGTCAGACTCAACTGGGGATATTCTCCATGACAGCCATTGAGGCCACGGTCACCAAGACATTGGAACCGTTCGAGTGGGTCGTTCTGTCTATCGGGAAGACCTTCAAGAAATTCACAAGAATTGAGATACACGCTATCACTGGGTTCATGCTCAACCTTGTGGAGGATGTCATACACACACTCCTACAGACCAACCTCATCCGTAGAGTTGAGTTTGACAGGGAGCAACTGGAGGCTAATATCGAGAGGATAGAGCGAGATATTGGCAGTTCGTGGGAGACAGAGGAGACGAAACGTATCCTGAGGAGGAAACTGATAAATCAGTATGAGGTCACCAATGCAGGGGAAGTAGCCCTGAGAGAGGAGAAGAGAACCACACAGGACGTAGTGGATCTCAACCTTGTCATCTCAGCCAATCCATTCAAGGTATTTTTCGACGAGATCCAGCTCAAGCAGGTCTCTCTGGATGAGTTAGATGTCACACCCGACATCATCGAGAGAGTGTTCTACCTCGCCCGCAAGGAGGGTGAGTCCCTTGATAACAAGATTATTCCCGTTGCGGTGGGAGGGGACTCGGTAGTTGAAGCGCACGAGGTGGTAACCGCACACATATGGATACCCGTTGAAGCGGATAAGACCACCAAACCAGCACTAATTAATAACGACAGATTCGACCTCTACATCACCTCCACTGCTTTCCTGAGATGGAGCAATCCCGAGACCACTAAGAATCTCTCGGACTACATCGAGGTCGATCAGGAGATGCTCTCGACGGTGATAACCGTCATGTCCAACTCATTCGACATCATCGAGGAGGTTATCGAGGGCAACCTCTCTCTGCAGAAAGATAGGGTGACATGGCTCTTGAAGTGTGACCTTGAAATCCTGTACCTCGTCAGGGAAGTGGTGAGAGAGCCCATTGAGCAGACGATTGCTGAGCTCTTTCTTGAATACGATGAGGATTGGGAGGTGGGGTTCCTTCTTAAACTCCTACCTACCGACGATCTCAGTGCTCAAGCGCTGTTTGGAGCTAGGTTCCATAGCAAGGTCAACAGAACCGGCTTCACCTACGCCGAAGGTAGGGAGGTCTGGGAGGAGATGCTTAAGGATGCAGGGGTGAAGGAGTACGTCAAGAATTACGACGAGACCCTTGAAATTCTTGTTGAGAGTGCTGCTTTGAAAAAAGTCAATCCCAAGGTCAATACCATCGTGGTTGATCTTAACAGTGTGCTGGCCCGAAACCAGAAGAGGAGTCTCTTCTGGAAATTCAGTAGGATCAAAGAGCTCGAGAATTTCTTCGAGAAAGCAGACATCGACACCGTGTACTACTATGGGACCGAAAAGCTCTTGGCGAAGATCGACGACCTCGACTCCTTCAACACTTGGATAGAGAGCGTGAACTTCGAGTTTTATGATACCTACGATGAGGACGAGGTCTCACCAGCAATGAGGTTCGCAGCGTCGAACGGATACCACTATATCGGCGACCATGTGCCGCCCTTGAAATCCGACGAGGAGATCAGGAAGCTCAGGGTTGAGAGAAGGGAGATCAACTACTCCTTCAAGAATAGACTGAAGATCCTCGATCTCGAACCGATGTACTACTGGTATCCGAGTAATCTTGTGGAGTATCTGTACAACCAGTACTACGAGTGATAGAATAACCTCGAATTACACTCAGGTGTGGGCGGGCATGATTTTGACCCGGACCTCTCCGAATCCAATTCTGTAACCGTTACCCACACAGTAGGCGGTCATAATCACGGTGTCACCATCTTCGAGAAACTTACGGGACTCACCGCTCGAGAGCTCCACCGGTTCCTCACCTTTCCACGTCATCTCCAACAGACATGCTCTTGACTCCTTCCCAGGTCCGCTGATGGTTCCGCTGGCAAGCAGGTCACCAGTCTGCATGTTGCAGCCTGTTACTGAGTGGTGGGCGAGCATCTGCTCCATTGACCAGTAGAGGTTCTTGAAATTGGACACCATGATGCGATCGGGTTTGTCCATCTTCTCGGTCTGCAGGTAGGTCTCCAGCACAATGTCGAACGTGCGTCTCTCACCCTGCAGGTACTCGAGTGGCAAGGGATCTTGGGCATCCATCTCCGTCGCAAAGGGCTCGAGAGCATCGAGAGTCACGACCCAAGGTGATATTGATGTAGCAAAGTTCTTCGCCAAAAAAGGACCGAGGGGTCTGTACTCCCACGCTTGTATGTCCCTCGCACTCCAGTCGTTGACGATTACAAGCCCAAAGATATGCTCGGTAGCCTTATTGATGGGTATGGGCTCTCCGATCTTATTCCCCGGCCCTACAAAAAATCCCATCTCGAACTCATAGTCCAGTCTCTTACTGGGTCCAAATACAGGTGATGACTCGCCAGCAGGTAGAGTCTGTCCCACAGGTCGGTGTATGTCGACTCCCGAGACTATCACTGAACTGGCACGTCCATGATACCCCACGGGAAGATGTAGCCAGTTGGGCATTAGAGCATTCTCCGATCCCCTGAACATAGTTCCAACATTGAATGCATGGTGGCGGGAGGCGTAGAAATCCGTATAATCCCCGACCTCGACTGGAAGAATAAGCTCAGCATTCTCGGACTTCACCAATGCCTTCTCAGATAGCTCGGGGTTGTCCCTGAGCTCTCCCGGTTGATCTCGTAGAAGCTCTGAGACCCTCTGGCGTGCACTTCTCCATGCCTCCCTGCCCATCGCCATGAACTCGTTGAGCGAAGAAGAGTGGAAGACATTCGATCCGTGAACCGGTGTTCCCTCGAAGAGCCCGTGATCCTCCAAGACAGAGAGATCAAGTACATAGTCCCCGATGGCCACGCCGACCCGGGGGAACTCGCCAGAACCCTTTCGGTAAAACACCCCGTAGGGAAGATTCTGTATGGGGAACGGGTGGTGCTTTGGCACATCTATAAACGACCGCAAAGACGGATTATTTGGTTCCATATTCGCAGTGAGGACACGTAGTAAATAAACAGCTAGGTCAGGAGACCCAGTTCACGGAGGTACTCCAGAGGTTCCAAGAAGTCGCACGAACCGTAGCTGATCGCGACCTGACTCCGGAGGGCGATGATGTCGTCCTCCGTCAATACAAACTCTTTCCATCTGAGCCCGTCAACGAATGAGAAACTAGTGATATCCGTCTCCGACAGGATCTCGAGGATCATCTGCCGAGCCAGATTGTGCTTCGAGGCCATCATCATCGCCGTGAAGACATTGATGAAGCCATATCGCCAGACGTCAAGTTCCTCATCGTAGTACCTGATTGGTCTGTGGAGACCCGCGGTTGCCTTCATGGCGATCCCGTGCTTTGCACAAAGCTGTATCACCCCACTGAGATCATGCAAGGGCGGGAAGAGGTGCCTCTCAGTACCACCGGTTCTGAGCTTGATACCCACAGGGTACGTAGCGTCCAGTGCAATCACGGACACCAACTGGGTGAACATCTTCTCGGTGGATCCAAAGAAGGGGATCTCAAAGAATACTCGGGTCACTCCAAGCCCCTCGACATGCTCTTTTAGAGCGTCGACGATGAATGCAATGAACTCCTCACCGAAGGTGAATAGGTGGTGATCCAGTCGCACCTCCAGAGTAGGGACGCTTACACGGTCGTGGGCTATGAATTTGGAGATGACTTCTCCTGCCTTGGAGAGACTCCTCAGGACATCTTCCGCAACTTCATCCCTTTTCTCGCTATGCGAGTTGAGCAGATTTACAAGAACAGAGAACTGGACATTCACATCACTCTCCACAAGATCATATGGGAAGTCCTTTAGCATCGCAACGGGGATTACAAAGGAGGATAGAGCCCATCTGTCCTCAGATTTCAGGTAGGTAAGGTAATTCTTCAAAGAGGTCTCCAGATCCAATTTGGCAGGGGGAAATAGTCCTGCGTAGTCAATGATCATGTTCATGAGTGTCCGGGCAGATTCTCCCATAGGATTTCATCACGGGTACTTCTTTTAAACAATCTGTCAATGCGAGAGGTGCCGGACTGTGTACTCTTTGAGAAGGGGCTCATTTACTTCGAATCCTAGACCCTCTCCCCTTGGAACCTCGATGTAGCCGTTCTCGTCGACGAGGACATGTGGGGTGATAATGTCCCTCTTGAAATAGCGGTCGGAACCGGAGGTATCACCCGGGATGGTGAACTCCTCTTTGGCCTGTATGAACAGATTGTGTATACGCCCTATCCCCGTTTCTAGCATCCCTCCGAGCCAGACTTTGTCCTTCCCCAGTGCCTCCGCGATCCGCTTGGCCTCGTAGTAGCCACCGACCCTCCCCGGTTTAATGTTGATTATCCGGCAGGCGTCCTCCTCGATGGCCATCACGGCATTGTTGAAGGTGTGTATGGACTCGTCGAGGCACACCGGGGTTGAGATCTGGGCCTGCAACCTCTTGTGCATCAGGATGTCTTGGTAGTCCAGTGGCTGCTCGATCATCATCAGGTCGAAGCGGTCAAGGCTCTTCAGTATCTCGACGTCCTTGTCAGATAGGGTGTACGCTGAGTTTGCGTCGACCATGAGGGGCACGTCACCGTACTCCTTGCGGACTGCCTTCAGTACCTCGTAGTCCCAACCAGGTTCTATTTTTATCTTGATCCGCTTGTAACCCTGGTCAAGGAAGAAGGATATCCGCTGGAGAAGATCCTCAATCCTATTCTGGATACCGATGGAGACACCAGTGGGGATCTTGGACTTCGTCGCGCCGTACATCTCTCCAAGTGACTTCCCCTCACGGGATGCCTTAAGGCTCCAGAAGGCGGATTCGAGACCGGTCTTCGCGAACTCGTGACCACGGATTGGGGCAAAAACCCTGTGTACATCCCCAATCTCAGGGAAGGTATCCTCGCTAATGCCCTTAAATGCAGGGATGAGAAACTCGTTCTGGATGAGCCAAGCAGTTCCCGAAGTCTCGTAGCAATATCCCGGTACCGACTCAAGTGAGCTCTCTCCCCAGCCGACATTGCCCTCATCGTCCGTCATCTTGATTATGATCGCGCTCTTCTCCTTCTGGACTCCGAAGCTGGTTCGGAACGGATGAACCAACGGTATCCTGACCTCGAATTGCTCTATCTGGATTGCCATGTTCTGTCCGTAGACATCCCAGTATATTTGTCTTCTAGATGGACTAGTTCCGCTTTCGGAATTTGTAGAAATTTCTTCGCCCACTGGTAGACTTGAATGAGAAGTAGTCGCAGACCTCCCAGCCGGATCCAAAATATGAGAGACAGATATCCCTGAACCTCAACCTCCAGTCCACGGCAGTCTCCACGGACTTCTCCCTGATCCTCTGGAAGTCAGACGGAACTTCCACGAGGAATGCACCAGTTCTCTGCACTTCATCCTCTGACACATCCAAGGGGGTGAACTCGTCGTCCTCAATCGAGTTGAGTACGGGAAGACGTGAGAGTAGATCTTCGAGATCGGGTTTCTTCACCCCATCCAGCTTGGCGATGACATCGTCTGATTCGAGTATCCACTTTGCGAGGAAGCGGTCGGTGGGGACACCCATGTAGATGCCGATGTCCCTCGGTAGCCCGTAGTAGTTCACCTTGTAGGTGGAGCATACACAACCCAGCTTCCCGAAGTTGAGCGCTGCGTTGTTAGGGAGAAGTGGGTCAACCGTCCACTCGATGGCATAGATCTTGGGATCAGACTCAAGGGCCAACTTACGGTGTGCCAGTTTCAGGTTGTATCCGACACCCTTTGACTGCCAGTCCTTCCTGATACCCATCATATGACTGTAGTGCTTGTAGTGCTCCTTGTCGAAATTAGGGTAGGCATAGATGTAACCGATCGGCTCATCGGGTTCATCGTACTGGTAGGCCATGAGGACAGTCCCAATGTCAGCAACTGCCCTCATCTCGAAGGTCGGCACAGCCTCGAGCTCGCTCATCTCCCAGATGTCTATCATCAGGTAGCTGATTTTAATTGACTCCTCCATGGTCGTTACTCTACGGATAGCGTACTCCTTCAACTTCAGGATATCGTGACTCACAAGGAAAATGCAGATTGATGAGATAAAATCATTACTCTGGGAGTCCTGAAAATTATTTGCCCATTGTACTCAGGAATTATAGATTTCCTCAACTTTTTATTAATATTCATGGATTTCCTCGTAGGGTCTCACGTGTTGAAGGTAAGTTGAATAGTACACCATGAGGTCGATAGCGAAATCGGAAGACGGTTTGTTTCAGAATAATTTTGTAATATTGACTATTCTTTTGACAAGAACATGCCAATAACCAAAGTATGGGAAACAACCTAAAATAAGCCAGATTCATTCCTCGCCTAATAAGATATGAATAGTTGAGTCGATGGATATGGAAAGAAGCTACAGTATAACCACAAGACAGGGGAGGTCGATGTTTGTCAATGTCTACGATGAGATCTGGGACGAGAGCAATCGTGTACTCGGGGTGGTCCTTATCCATGCCTTTCCTCTGAGCTCGGACATGTACCGGGAACCAACTTTACTCTTCGGCTCTCTACGTTCTTCTCTATTAGACCGCTGGGGGGGTGTGAAACTCGTCCTCCCTGATCTACCCGGTTTCGGGGAGAGTGCAGCATTCGCCAAGCCTCCAGATAGCTTACAGTGGTACGTCGACTCGATCAACGACATCGTGAAGAAGGAGAACTTGGAGGATATAGTCATAGGTGGTTGCTCGATGGGGGGCTACATCGCCCTTGCCTACGTGGGGAGATACGACTCACTGGGACTGGTGCTCATAGATACAAGGACGGCTGCAGATACCCAGGAGGGAAGGGACGGAAGAATCTCTACCGCCAAGATGATCGCCACTGCCACGAGGACTTTCCCCGACGCTGGGAATATCGGAAGACTCACGTTGAGGTCAGCTTCTATCAGAGAATTTGTGGAGGGGTTGAGCTCGAAGCTGATCTCGGAAAGATCCAAGGATAAGACACTTCTGCGCTCCATCCTTGACTCACAGAATCCAGAGGCAATTCGACAGGCGCTCTATGGAATGGCTGGTCGGAAAGACACCTCGGATGTGCTGAGGAACTACCAAGGTAAGGTGCTCATCGTTGTGGGTGAGGAGGATGTTCTGACCCCCGTGAATTACTCGAAGGAGATGGCAAACTTAGCCAAGAAATCGGAGTTGCGGGTTGTGAAGGGATCGGGGCATTTGGTCCCCTTCGAAAAAGCCGAAGAGTTCAGGGCTATACTCTCAGAGTGGCTATCAACAGTTTAAATCCCGAAGCGTAACCTCGATCCCAGTTCCTCAGGGAGACAGCACTGGATCACGTCAACTATCACATCCTCCACGTCGTAGGGAACTCTCCGGAGGTCTACTTCCTTGGACTTGAAATCGACGATAGCGTAGGCTGCTCTGTGGTCGTTGTCACGGGGTTGTCCAACCGACCCAGGGTTCACAAAGATCTTACCGGTGTGGGATCTGTGGATTCCCTGTATATGCGAGTGCCCGACGAACAGCCAGTCTGTGGAGGTATCTGCGAGAGCCTCCTCTATGGACTTCTCGAAGAGCTCCTTGGTAGGCCCGTAGATGTAGTCGAAGAGGGTTGTTGGATGTCCGTGAACAAGAGTCACACTTCCGTATGGTGTCTTAAGCACAGCCTTCAGGGGGAGGGAAAGAATCCACTTCTTGTCCTCCTCACCGAGGATCTTGTTCGTGTATTTCAGTGCTTCCTGAGCTTGGGGTCTTGAGATCTTGTAAAGGGGATTACTCAGATCGACAGCTGCCCAGTCGTGGTTCCCCATCACGTTGTAATCAACAAGTTCCTTGACTAGGTTGAGTACCTCTATGGGTTTGGTGTAGTATCCCACCAGATCACCAAGGCAGATGATCCCATCGTACTCCTGGAATTGGAGATCCTTCAGGACTGCTTTGAATGCCGGAAGATTGGAGTGAATGTCACTTATCACAACGACCTTCCTCATGTCTGATTCTATTACCTCTACATCAAACATGGCTGAAGGATTCTCGGACATTCAATCTACTGTTGATTCCAACTAATAAGAGCATTACTATGTGCTTTATCCATTTTTCCAAAATCCTCAAATTTAGAATTTCTTCTTAATATAGATCAATCTGAGAAGATACAGAATTGCTCCGAACTCAAAAAGGGTAAGAGTCCCAGTATAATATGCTTCGAAAATGTTTCCACTGTGATAAAAAATCTGGACGAAGTTCCAGAAGAATGAGTTCACAAGTAGGATCACTACGACGAAGAATGCTATGGTCTGTAACTGAAGAAAGAGGTACCGCCGGTTCAGCAGCATGCTGTCTTTGGTCGAGTCAGTAATGGCGAAAGAGGTTCCTTCCAGTCTCCCCTTGAACTTCCCGTAAGCTTCTCTGCTCTCCTGTGTTGCAGGGGTGATGACACGACGGGAGTTAACGGACTGGAGGGTGAAGGTATCGAACATGAGCATGACGACCAAGTTGACCGCCAGTAAGCTGTATGCAGTCACCTTGATCGGATCGTTGAGCGGATCCACAATCAGGTCGATCTGGGCACCGCCAGAATACTCCCCCGACACTATTGAGAGGAGAATGATTGAGAAGAAGGCATAGTATATCGTCTCAGACAGTTGGATCTTCAGAACTACGATTACGAGGATCATGGATACAAGAACCACAATGGGAATGATGTAGTTCACGCCCTGTACAAGGTAGAGGTACAGGAAGAGCAGGACCAGAGTGAAGTGGTGGAGCCCGATGTGCAGGGTGCTCTTCTGCACATACCTAAAGTACCGGTACCCTAGTTGGTAGTACAGGTTTTCTTCGCCAGATATGATCTCACTGGAAAATTTGTCCTCACTCATGTTATGACCTCCACAGTCTCCCAAAGTGGGAGAACATCGATCTATTGATTACAGTGACCACGTTCTCCATCGGTCCGAGGAAGAAACCATAGATTCCACCAAGGCGGTTGAGCTTCTTCTTGAACGTTATGGCGTCGATATACTCACCTTGCTCGATCGAGCGGTCGACGATCTCGTTGAGGAAAATCCCGTAATCAGACTCCCCGTAGTCCTTGGCCGTGTCCTTAATGTTACTTTGATACGAGAACCGGTATCCAAAGACATCGAGGAACAGCACCCTGTTCTTGTTCAGAATCATCGTACGGATGCATCCAAGTATCTCCGAGGATGGAGTCTCTATGTCCCCTATGATGATGAAAAGCGAGTTCGTGATCCGCTTCTTGGCGATGTGTTGTCTGAGCTTGCGGTAACTGGCGTACTCGTCGAGAGGGAGGAGGGAGAATATGCTCGACCAGATCTTCATCTTGTCCCTCGGACTCAAGGACGGATCGTAGTGTACCTTAACGTCTTCGTCAAAGAAGATGTAACCGCATGGCTGGTTCTGCTCGATTATCCCTTGGTATATGTCCATGCTCACCCCAAGGCTAAAATCAAATTTCCTACCGCGCATGCTTGTTCCCCCCTGCACAACGATGTACGACTCTAACCTCTTCTCCTCTTCGAACTCCTTGGAGATCAGCTTGCCAGCTCTTGCAGAAGCGGGCCAATAGACTATCTTTGAAGGGTCTCCCCTGATGTAGTCTCTGAGACCGTGGAAATCTGTACCGATGCCTTTGCTCTTTGTTGAAAAGATCCCCACAAGTTTGGAAAAGGTCATCAGAGTCTGTGCATGATTCACACTAGAACCGAGTCTAGACGGGAACACCTTGACACCAAGCTCGTCCACGTGCTCGAGCTTTGACTCGAAGAGTTTCAGACCGTCAGTGAGTGATACCTTAATGGGTCCGATCGCAAAGCTACCCCTTGCGGATGGGAGGAAGGCAACGTTGAAATTCCGCTTAGTGTTTGGGGGAAGAGCCAGATAGTAGTTCTTCTGGCTCTCAACGTAGTACATGGAAGGTGGAAGCTCCACTTGGATCATGATGAAAGGTGTAACCATGGGGGAGTTATTAGAGATCACGATGTGGACGACATCCACCTCTCCCCGGTAGAGCAGGCTATTCCGAAGTTTCACCTCGATATCAAGGTTTAGACCCCTGACCTGTCTTCTGAGCACGAAGTACGAGATGACATACCCTATCATGACCACAGGTGTGACGACGAAAAACATCGTCGGAATTGTGAGCGATAGCGCTATAAAAATTGCAGATATCCCGAGGAAGACCTTTCCCCGGAATGTCAAGATTATCTCCAATATACCACCCTATATCTCTACTTTGGACTTCTCCACCAATGTCGAGATGACGTCTTTGGGATCAACCCTGTCCAGCTCGGCTTCATGGCTGAGGATAATTCTGTGGTTCAGGACATCGAAGGCTATATACTTGATGTCATCCGGGGTTATGAAGTCCCGTCCGTTGACGGCCGCAACTGCCTTGCCCAGTTGCATAAGGGCTATACTTGCACGAGGAGAAGCACCCATCTCAATGCTCGAGTTGTTCCGGGTTCCCGTAACAATGTTGAGGATGTACTCGATTATCTGGTCAGAGATGTCTATATCTAGAATGGACTTCTGGATATCCCTGATGATATCACTGTTTAGCAAGGTTTCTACAGGGGGATGGAGATTGTTGTGCTTGATATAAAGCATCTTTTTCTCACTTTCTCGCTCAGGGAAGTCGATGAGTAGCTTGATCAGGAATCTGTCCTGCTGTGCCTCAGGCAGTGGATACACCCCAGCATTCTCCAGTGGGTTCTGGGTGGCCATTACAAGGAAGGGATCGGGTAGCTTCCTTGCCGCACCCTCTACAGAGACCTGCCGCTCTTGCATTGCTTCGAGAAGTGCCGCTTGCGTCTTTGGTGGGCTCCTGTTAATCTCGTCACAGAGCAGGAGGTTAGTGAACACGGGTCCCTCGAGGAACTCAAACTCTAGCGTCTTCTGGTTGTAGACATTTACTCCTGTGATGTCAGAGGGCATAAGGTCAGGAGTGAATTGCACTCGACCGAACCCTATCCCGAGGATCTCAGCGAGAGTAGATGCGGTTAGGGTCTTCGCAAGCCCAGGATTTCCTTCGAGGAGGACATGTCCGTCAGCCCACAGGCAGACCAGCATTTTCTTGATGTAGTTCTCATATCCGACGAGTCGCTTGCTCGCCTCCTCAATAATCGATTCCGTAATTTCTTTAATCTGATCTGGTTTCATCGACAATCGGAATTTTACTTACATCTATATTAATTCAACGAGACTGCTGAAATTAATTGATTAATTATCCAGCAAAAGTGTAAAAATGAGCCTATAGCCACCGGGTCAGATTTGATTCCAGATAAGTGTGCAATTCCGAGTAAATCTGACGGAGCTTGTTGAAATCAGTGATGTCTGAGAGGTCCGGGTACTTCTGTCTGAACTCAGCTAGAAAGTCGGACCCCTTGCCAGTGCTCTCGATCTTCGAAAGAAGTTCGTGGATGGCGATATGGATTGTCCCCCTCTTCATCCTCTGATAGAGTATGTACTGCTCACTTATCTGCCGTTCTACCTTGGTTGGTCGAGAGATGACAAGTGGCTTGAGATCCTCGCGTGTATAGTCTTTACTCATCCTAACCTTCAGCTTGCTCATGATGTTGATATTCCTGCGGCTGGAAATGAGGAGGAGACCGACAAACAAGCCAACAATAGGCACGACCAGAGAGGAAGAGACAAATGTCAAATAGGCACCTATGACGAAGCTCAGGATTCCATTAGTAGACATGAGGTCAATAGCTTGGTGGCTCTCATCGAAGATTATAGTATCTATCCCGAACTGCTCGGAGAGAAAGAGGAGGATTAAAATGGAGTAGAATGCATTTCCAGTGTCATATTGTACTCCTTGGTACGTGAACTTCGAGTTCCAATTTTGGTTGATTGGGAGTGAGGCATCCCCAAAGACCACCAACTTCCCAATTTCATTGACAGTTTTGAATATCCCCAGTGGGACATTACCACTGAAATCACCGTTCTCGACGATATTGTTGTCATTGATGTCAACGAACGACGAGCTGGAAGAGGGCATAAGGATCGGGAAGGCAGTGCCATCTACGAAGCCAGAAACATCAACCACAGGGACTGCTCGGTTCATCTGCAACGGTGGAAGCTGGAAACCAACTACTTCCGACAATACCGAATCGAAAACGAGAGGTTTGTCGGGGGAATTTGTGTATAGATCAGGGTTCGTTTCCTTGTACACACCATTCATGAACACCACTCCGAATCTCTCCGCTATGGCACGGGCTGGACCGAAGTCCTCGAAGAGTAGAATGGTTCCACCAGCTTTCAGGAAAGAGGAGTAGACTTCCAGCTCTCCGTCGAGGTATTGTCTCTCGGAGCCCACAATTATGATCATCGTCTGATTCGCCTTATTTTTGAAATTGGAAAGCCCGAGGGGGGAGATGGTTGACCTGTAGGTCTGGAAGACCTCGGTATCGCTTATCCCTTGATAGAATTTGGAGACCCCCAGTTCAGAGGTATTATAGATGGAGTATGGAGGGGCATAGGTGTTACCTGAGAATAGGAAGACAGTTCCTACAAGTATGGCTAAGAAGATGTACCCTTTGTTTATCTGCAAGCCTCTACTCATTGAGTATTTCCTCCTTCACGAGATTTCCAAGCAAAAATCTTAACTCCTCGATATGTGACTGGTTGATATCCTTACGTCCGAATCTGGACAGGTAGAACATATTCACGATAGATTCGAGGGCGCTGGTATTTACCTCGTCCGAGGTGAAGGCCGAGTGAGAATGCTCCAGTGGGGTCACTCCAGGTTCCCTCTTGAGAGCGGAGAACCTGCTGAAAGCTTCATCCAATTCGTGGTAGACCTCTATCACGATCTCCTCTGGGGTTAGTGACTTCTCCAGCACGGAGATATGAGAGAGGATGTCCATGACATAGTCTCTGAAAGTGAGGAGTCTGCGTTTCCTTTCCGCTCTACGTTTGCGTTCCTGCACCTCTAGTTCCTTCTGCCTCTTCCTATCAACAACGTCAGTCTGCGGCATTTCTTCATTCTCCTTCATAAGAGAAAGAGCCCAAGGTGTGAATATCTTTGTGATAAGAAGTGGAAGGGCTAATAGTATAATGAGAATGACCACGGTGATCGATATCGAGAAGTCTATCTCGATGTCCCCAATCGAGATCTTGATTTTTCCCAGATCGGTCAGGTTGAAGGAGGGGAAGAATCTGTATTTCGGATCTTTCTGATCTACGTTGAATGAAGGGGGGGAGACATTTATATTGGGTGAGTTCCCACCACCAGGGGATCCACCAGGGGGATTGACATCTGGAGGATTGATGTCAGGAGGATCTATAGAGGGAGGATTCGCGGTAGGGATATCGGGAGGATTGATATTGGGTGGGTTACCAGTCGGAATATCGGGAGGACTGATATCAGGGGGGCTACCAGTGGGTATTCCACCTCCAGGAACATTCCCGGGGTCTATCGGAGGAAGATTTGATGGATCTATGTTGTCAAGATTGGGGGAAAATGGAAAGTCACCACCTGTATCTCCTAGAGATTTTCCAGGAGCTTCCTGATATTTGGTCGATCCGACCTCAGACAATGGAGCAGTCTGTGAGTTCCCGAATGAGATCAGGATCAGACCTATCAGTGTCGCGATGAGGAGGAAGGTGAACAGTTTTTGGATACCCTTAGGCCTTCTGAGGGTAGAGGGTATCTGGTACAGAAATCGGGTTCGATCAGACATTTTTTAGTATCACTCCTATTTGTATTCCCACAAGGGCAGCAAGGGCTAACGGTAGAGACATCAGGGTCAGGAAGAAGAGGAAGATCATGATTGCTGGTCCTATGATAATATCTTCCAACCCAATTCCATTCACTGAGTACAAGCTGAAGCTGAATACTACCAATAGGTAAAGCACAGTGGTTTTGAATAGAATTCGTGCAACTTCGATGCTGCCACTCCTCGCCTTCTTCCCGTAGATGAATCCTGCGAGTATCCCTCCAATGAACCATCCAAGGAAAAAGTTCAATATTAAACTCGGCCAGTTATTCCCGATCAGGGTGAAGAAAACTTGTATGCTGATGGCATAAACTGAGGTAAAGGCGGAGAACTGAAAATCAAAATACACAAGCCTCAGTATCTTGAGGAAGCCCTCGGTTCCAGTGATGAAAGTCGAGTATAGGGAGACAAATATCCCAGTTGAAAGGATGATCGCAGCTGAGTAACTGGTGGTCGCGCTATTGTACTTTGGAGTATACCTCTCAGATCGTGCAACAGACTTGTTCTCACTCATTGCTATCTACCTCCGAGATGTTGTCAAAAAACGGGTCGTACCCAACCGTTGGTCGGAACTCTAGCAGGTTTATCCACTCCCTCCTCCAGAAATAGACCCACATTGCGATGACCAAAAGTAACAAAGGTAACCCGAATATCAAGGGGGTGACGGGCATGACCATATCAATAACCCGGAAGACCAAAAAGGGAAAGACATACAGGGTAATCAACGAGATACCTGAGAGCACCAACTTGATCACTAAGAGGATGACCGGTGTGAAATACTGCTTCGAGAAGTTCAGCATAAGATAGATCAGGAGGAGAAGGGCGATTCCGTAGACAATTGACCTGTAGACTGCAGAGATGAAAAAGATCCAGTGCTGAGTTCTATCTTCACCTGTTAGCGAGTTAACGGTAATTATAGTGAGTATCTCGAATATCAGATTCAGCAGGAGTACGGCACCGAACACAACAGATAATACCGCACTTTTTGAGAAGCTCGTCGAACTCCCTGCCTCTAGGGCTATTTTAGGAATTGGGATGAGGTCGTTCTTGCAACTCACACACACTGTCCACAGAGGATTGATGGTCTGAGCACAATGTGGACAGGATAGTAGGTAAAGATAGTTGCAATTGCTGCACTGCCTAGAGAATGAGCTCCACTCCTCCTTGCAACTTGGACACTGCGGTACCTTAGCCTTGCTCTCAAGAAGTTTAGGCACCTTGATATCAGGCATCTCACCATCGCAAGATATGCAGATTGATCCACTATCTGTGGGACTCTTCACCAACTGACAAATACTACATAGGTCCCGCTTCAGCCCAGATAGGACTTGATAGATAACCATCCCTTCAAGCAGTAGAACAACAATAAATATGATGAACGAGTTGGATCTTGAGAACCTGAACATGTTCACTGAGAAGAAGATGAGGAATACAGAGACCAGAAATTGTCCTGCAATCATTCCACGATGCTCTAGTCTGGGATAGCGGTACTGTGAGTGGTCGAGGATTTTGGGGACAATGTCCACAACTATAAGAGTAATCAAGAGTGTTAACGGTAGAAAGAACAGAGGGTAGACGACCAGTCCGAGGCTGGCGGCCATGAATGTTGATGCGAAGACTTCACTCTTAAGAGTGCCAAATGCAACCGTCATAAGAATTAGAGGAAGATAAGCTGCCATCAGGAAGAACTGAATAAGGAAGGCAATTTCATGTCCCCCCGAGAAAAGCTGAACCCTATTTCCCGAGAATGAATTTTCCACGAGTATCCGGTAAAATGATAGTCCAATGAGAACGCTGAATACAAGAATTGCCAGTGTCAGCAACTCGGTAACATATGGATCAGAGATCTCATCGTTGGCGAAAGTCTGTGGGAAGGCAACCCAAGATATGACCATCATCGAGAAAATACGGCTGAGGTAGACCCACAGCATTCCAGCGAGGTACCCTCCACTTAGGAAGACCCCCATGTACCTCGTGGTTCGGTACCAAAATCTTCGTTCAGTCATATTGTTGCGGTTTACACGCATACGAATAATATCGAGAAAAAGCGAAACACCTCCTACTAGAAGGAAACTGATGAAGATGAAGAAGTCATCGATATTAGTGGAAAAGAGAATTACAACAGCGAGGAAAACACCTGCTGAGGTAGTGCCGAATGTCATCCACTCGGTCAAAGAAGTGAAAAGAGTCTTATCCACTCGTGCGACATATACTTCTTCCATCATGTCATCATTTGCATATACCTA
Source organism: Candidatus Heimdallarchaeota archaeon (assembly GCA_015522385.1). The sequence goes on along the minus strand of WAMJ01000281.1, from coordinate 10,445 downwards.
TTTATCTGTTGGTAAAAACGGATGAAGATTTTTACGTATTGTACCTGCGAGTACGATTATCGGACGCGGACACAGGGGTACTTTCGGAGCTCCGCGAGTACATACCCATAGTTTCTTGTATTTCCCCCTAATTGTCAAGAGTAAATTTATAAGTGCATATTGTCATGATGATTCAAATTTGCGATGTAGCGAAACCAGTTCGCTTTTCGTACTCGGTGGATGAATATGTTAGATCAACTCCTCTTTAGGCTGAAGCACGAACTTCGGGCAACCATTGAGAAGGCTCAGGATTCAAAACAGCTCTTCACTCACCAGTCTGGTAGGCGACTCTTGCTCTCAGAGGTAATCGAGCAGGGTACCATGGATGGCCCAGTGATCGGAGCCATCGCCATTTTCTACTCAAAAGGAAAGTTCATGACGGTAGATAGGATACTAAATACCGAGAATAACAAGTACAAGAAGCTCAGAAGAATTATCTACTATCTCGATTCGAGAGCGGGACAGATCGGTTCCACCCTCCTCCTTGAACTTCTGAAGATCAATGATGGTGAGAAATTCAGCAAGGCAGAATTTGTTCAGCACATTGACAAGGAGTTTTTCAAAGAGTTCGCGATTTCAAGTGGTGAGATCAATGAAGCTCTCTCGAGAATGTTCAGAAAAACAATGAAGCCATTCTTCGGAGTCCGTGGAAGATTCTTCGAGAGAAATAACTTCACAATCTACTTCAAAGAGATGGTACCGAGGAAGGATCTTGCTTTTCAAAAGGATAGCTACGAGAGGAGTAAGCAGGTTATCGACTCGGAGATCAACTCTTTCATCAAGAATCTCAACAAGACAGTCTAAATCAATTTCGGACAGGTAATGCGAGAGGTTTTTATTTCTTGGAATTCCATGAGAGATAAAGATTGGAAGTGACGTGATGCCAAGTTACATGTTTAAAATACTCCTGACAGGAGATGGAGCAGTCGGTAAGACCTCGATTCGTGAGCGCTACATGGGTAGGGGATTCACTGGAGACTACCTCAAGACCATCGGAGCCGACTTCGCTTCGAAGTCTCTGAACATTGAAAATATAGATGTCAAGATGCAGATATTCGACCTTGCAGGACAAGATGCCTATGTTTCTGCCCGGAAGTCGTTCTTTAAGGGAGGTCATGCTGCATTTCTCGTCTTTGACGTCCAAGACCCTCAGTCGCTCACCAATTTGAAACAATGGATTGAGGACTGTACAAACTTCTCGAATAATTCAATCCAGACCTTCATCGCATTGGGTAATAAGGCAGATCTCGTTGAGACCAGACAGGTTACTTCGGGGATGGCGGTCGACTACCTCAAACAGATGGCAGCAAAGTTTGGAATTACCTTCTACTACATGGACACATCTGCCAAGACGGGCCTTAATATCGACACCGCTTTCGACATCATGGCCAGGCGGTTGCTGAACAAGCGTGACCACAAGCTCCCAATATTCGAACAAGACGGAGTGTACGAGATTGCCCCAGGTGGTGGTTCAGGTAATGTGGAGAAGGAGGTTGCAGCTGCTGTTGAGACAGTAGCTCAAGCATCAAACGCACTTATAGGTGGGGTACTCGAGGAGGGCGAGAAGAACAATGAGCGCATTGAGAAACTCGAGAATACGATGAAGAAGATGATTAAAAAGATCAATCTCCTTGAGAAGAAAATGGATCGTGTGGTCACAGCTCTTAGAAGTGTGATGTCCGCCAATTCTGCAGAGGATCTGGAAGAAACCTCTGAACCAATGGAGGAAGAAGAAGAGGAGACCGCACCAAAGAGTGACTTTGGCGTCCCGAGTATTCCAAAGAAGAAATAGATTCACAGGGTATCGAATTCTAGCAAAGAATCATATGATTCAGCATCTGGTCGACTATTCTCATCTTCCTCACAACCAGTCTACGGACAATGCTTAGTGAATTTTCGTAATCTTCACCCGAGGCCAGCATCTCATAGAGCTCTATATCACAGGGGTAGGAGTTCTTCAAATGTCTTGAAAGGTTGACGTAGCTGGCCTCAAAGGGGAGGATCGTGGCAAAATCTAACCATGAGATGAGCTCTGTGCTCCTCTGTTCATAGTCTTTTAATAGGCGGGGGGACCTTTTGAAAAGCTTGCGGATACCCTCTTGGGCAGAGCGGAGTTCAGAGAGGACAAATACCTTTGATTCTGGCATCCGTTCAATCGCTCTCTGGTATGAATTCACAAAATACAATGACCCAGAGGAAGAATTTTCATGGAATTCAGTGAGTTGATTCCCATGGAGAATTGCCACATAGCCAAGTCTCCCAGTATTGGATCTCGATGGAAGTGAGAGGATATAGACCCGCTGTTCTGGTACGGGTAGTAGTGTTGGAATTCCTCCCGAGTTGAGCGTCTGGAGAATCTTCAGAACCCTGTCTTCACTTAGACTTTCCCTAAGATAGTTGTAGGTGAACGCGGATCCAGAGATCATGACCTCGGATAACATACTCATTCTACAGACCATCCTTTAAATTCTACTGTTGGTCAAGAGACCATGACGAATGTATTGAGTATAGTGTAAGAGTTCAAATACAGATATTCCAAGTACACACAGTGCCATTAGCTTTTATACTCTATCACGCAATGAATTTCCCCATATTCGAGCACTACTTAGGGGACGACGAGGAGCTCCCTCGTCCAAGAATCATAGAGTTGCTAGAGAGACACCCAACGAATGACTTAGATGATATCACTGTCAGGGACAACTTCGTGATGAAACAGCTTCAAGTGAACAACAAGGTCAAGTTAATACTTGTATACAACGTATCCAAACTACCTGATGAAGAGGAACTGGATAGAATGAGAAACATAGCAATTAGAGTTTCACAGGGTGACAAAATTGCGATCAACCACGTCCTATCCTCATTCAGAGTGCCAATCTAAAATATTCTTCTAAACCTTCTAAGTAAAGGTAGAGCAAATAGCGGGACGACGTACCATGTCAATGGAAGGTTCTCTGAGGTGGTCTCTGTCCTCGGTGGTAAGGAGGTGTTGGTACTCTGTGTAAAGGTGTCCACGACTTCGATCATGTCGTAAACATCAGGGAGTTCCGTGGCATTGATGAATTCCAGAAGATCCCCTTCAGGGGAGATCAGTGCATATGATGGAATATAAAGAACACCGACATCCAAAGTGAGTGTCATATTGGGGTCAATTCCCATATCCCATGTAATATTGTTCTCTTCCTTGAATTCAAGGATTTTCTCAATAGAATCGGTCTCCTCACTTACTGAAATTGAGAGGATGTCGATAACATCACCCCTGTAATCCTGAAGTTGGATGAGCTCCTTTGTAGACTGAACACATGGAATACACCAAGTAGCGAAGAAATCAATAAAGATATACGTGTAATTAAACTCACTAAAGGTGTGCACCTGACCATCAATTCCTTTGAACTCATACTGGGAGATATTCGTGACCTCAGCGGATGCAGAAGACACTAAAAGCAACAGAAAAAGAATAGGAACTACCTGCTTCATATTGTTCGATACAAGAAAACAGATCAAATACTTTCTCATAGATTGAACCAGAGGATGAGCAGAGAGGTAGCAACGGAAAAGATTGAAATCACAGATCTCCTGAACATTCCCGATGTGAGCAAGCCAATAGCTTCACTATCGACGACGGATCGGGCAGCGAACATGGGGAGGTGAATAATTGGACCTATGAGGGTGAATCCGATTATCACGATGACGCCCTTGTACGGTACACTGAATAGTGAAACGCCCAGAATTATTGAGACAATGACCGAGAACATAGTTACCAAGAAGAAGACCATCCAGTAGCTCAACCGGATGTAGATGTTCTCCTCCCTCACACTTCTGTAGATTGAGTGTAAATGAAAAAGAAGAAAATATGGAATAATCACCGAACGACAGGCAGAACGTAAAATTTGCATTTGTTCAGGAGGTGCTTCTAACCTCCATTGAATAGATACAACAAGAAAGACAAAGGTTGCGACAACTAGGACGACCGAGAGGAGTGAACCGAAAGTCCCCTCGATAATGTGGAAAAACGAGGAACGTAGGTAGATCACGAGGAGTAGCCACTTTATGGTAACCCATGTAAGAGGGTAGTTCAATAAGGCTTCATAGACGTCATATCTGGAACTCAATCTGATTTCATGAACGAATGCCCAATTATATCTCTTTATGTCTCCTAACCAAAATTTCTTCCCAAAATATCCATATAGCTATGTAGAATCTACAAATTGTGGATCTGTTCAGAAAGGTAGATGGACTGATTAGGTTAATGAGACCGTTGAACTGCAGTGTGGCCGCGATTGCAGTTGTCTTCTCACTCTTTCTAGCAAGCAAAGAGGTTCTTCCATGGCAGGTATATGTCGGTTCTGCGTTTGCCGCTTTCTTAACCACATCACATAGCATGGTTCATAATGACATTGTGGACCTAGAAATCGACAAGGTCAATGCCCCATACCGGGCAATACCAAGCGGAAAGGTTACAAAGATGCAGGCTATATTATGGGCATGCGTGCTCCTGATTCTAGCATGTATTTCCGGTTATTTCATCGATACCACCTTGGGAATATTTCCATTCTCTACTCTCTGGGCTCTGGGGAATGCCCTGATCCTAGATAGCTACAACGCATTCTTCAAGAAATACGGACTCCTTGGAAATTTCCTAGTTGCGTGGCCTCCTTACGCCCTGTTCCTTTACTCAGATATTGTTGTTCATCGAGGACTGAGCTGGGAAGTCCAGTCCATAGCCTTGGTAGGACTCTTCAGCATATTCGGCCGAGAGGTGATCAAAGGGATTTACGACATAAAGGGTGACAAGTCATTTGGAGTACAAACAGTAGCTGTTGTTCACGGAAGGAAGGGGGCTTCAATTATTGGAGGTATTATTATTCTGCTATCGGTTCCAGCGAGTATACCATTGATTGTCCTGAGTTGGACCAACATAGTATTACCTATTCTCCTCTTGATATTTGACATGCTTCTGATTTATTTTGTCCTAAAGGTAATAAAAGACCCGTCAGATGAAGTAGCCTACAGGACAAAACTAAGAATCATGCAGACGATGCTTGTATTCCTCGTGATTCTTGCAATAAATCAATTGTGGATAATCTTGTCATAATATTTCTACTATATGCGATATTTAATTGAATGAAGTAATAGTTCATAACTTGATCATCCCATTACTAGCTGTGGATTCCCAAGAGGAATATAATCTCAAGTTGGTGTTGATTGGTAACTCCACTGTCGGAAAGACCACGTTGAGACGCAGGTATATGGGAGAGGGATTCAAAAACAGCTACCTTCCGACAATCGGGGCGGACTTCGCACTCAAACAGGTAAATATTGATAATGTGATTCTCAATTATGTAATTTGGGACGTGGCGGGCAATCAGACCTTCTCGAAGATCCACCCCTCGTACTACAACAATGCCTTCGCGGTCTTTATCGTCTACGATGTGACAAACAGGAAGTCTTTCGAAGACGTGGAGAATTGGCTGCAGAAAGCATTATCCTTTACCAACAGAAATGTCTATATCAACGTCCTTGGGAACAAAACTGATCTCGTCGACTACATGAAGGTCTCGGTTGAGGAGTCAGAGGAGAGGATAAAAGAATTATCGGAGAGATACAGTGTGGATATTAACCTCTATCATACCAGCGCACTACTTGGAACAATGGTTGACCAAACTTTCGCAGATACAGGTAGAGCATTCATTGAGTTCTATGAGAAGATGATGAGTGAGGAAAGACAACCGAGAGCAGAGTCATCTGAGATAGTCCCATCAGCCTACCTTATGACCTTCAATGACATTGTAGGTCCAATTATTGCTGCGAGCAGTCCGCAGAAGGAGAGACATGGGAAAGTTACTCTGAAGGCTGCAATTGGACTAATGTCCTACCTTGAATTTGTGGATACAGAGATAATAACCTGTGCAAATATCCCGTGGCCAGAACCCAAGGGTTCCCTCGAGTACATCATCTATCCCTCCTCTGACTCTAAAACAAGGGGGCTGGGTACAACCTTCATCATCGGGGCAGTGATTGACTCTGCCTACACGGAAATGTCGGCTCGAAAGAGACAGTTCATCGAGGGGGTGCTGCACTCATCGCTGAACAGAATTGCAAACTACCTCGTAGAGAGCGGGGTTGCGTTCACATCCGAGGTATTTGACTACTCCACAAGTCACCTTGACGAGAGGAAAATCATAGCGGACATCTTAGAGCAATTACGTACGAAAGTGGCCTCAATCATTGACCCTTCAAAAATGTCCTGAGAACATCGCTGTATTCATCTGGTCTGGTCAAATACGGGAAATGCCCTCCACTCTTGAATCTGTGTACATCAGCTTTGGGGTAGGTATCCCGTAATTGCCGCGTGAGAGGTGCAGGAACGGTTGGATCGTCATCACTGGATATGAGTAGAATGTGATCTATGTCGACAGTGACCGGGACTTCAACAGGAGAAAGACTCCACCATAGTCTCTGTCTCAGACCACTCTTCCCCATCTTCTTAATATTGGCATCAAAGTATGGAAGTAGCTCGGAATAATCTTCAAGGTCTTTTCTCAGCTTACTCCAGAATTTCCTTCTGAACATGAACCACGGAACCCATCCCGAGGAACTATATAGCTTCAAAGATTGTGCTCTCAGGCTAGAATTATCACAGAAGGTATTTCCGAGTATCAGGCTCTTGACATCCTCGGGATATTTCTTTGTGTAGTGCTGGGCGATCCACCCTCCTACCGAAGATCCACCAAGGATGAATCTAGAATCCACAAGCTCGTTGAAGACCTCATGATAAAGATCCACTAGCATATCGAGTTTACTCACACGGGGATGGTCAAAGACGACTATCCTGAAAGAGTCCTTTAGGGCATCCTGCTGGTTCACAAAGAGCGTTTCGTCACCAAGGGTTCCAGGGAGAAGGATTAAGGTTTCTCCCTCCCCCACATCTGTGTACCGAATGGTTTTCCCCGATTTCGACAGCTCCATACGTTTCAATGGAGGGAAGGAATTTAGACCTTTGGGTGATAAATTATTCAAACATCGCTCCAAGAGTCTCTTTCAGATTATCTTCTTGCATTAGAAGTCCGAAAGTAGCTGCTGCATCTATGAAATAGGTAACCCCAGACCACTCTTTCTGTGAGAGCATCTCCAAAACCTCGGGTTTTGCCTCTGTAAGAAGTTTTTCAATCATCTCAAGTTTCTGTTTCTCAAACCTCTGCAGAAATTCAATGAGTTTCGAGGCATTTACCTCCTTGGATCCAAACAGTGGGCTCAGGAGACCTCCAATCATTTGGGCATGCATCAAGTTCTTCTCACTGAAGATGTCTGGATCGTCGAACTCGATATAGAAGATCCGAGCAGTTCGTGAATAGAGTATCTCACTAATGTTTCTTCCTGAGTAGACCCTATGACCAGCCTGCTTTACTAAACCTACTTCTTCGAGCTTCTTCACGTACCGGTAGATTGTCTTATCCGATTTAGGCTTCTCGGAGATGTCGTTGTAGTGATGCTGAATCTCCTTAATTGTTTTAGGCCCCTCTCTCAATGCCCGAATGATCGGTTTCATCACTGGCTCGCGGATTTGATCAAGCATCTTATCATCTCTGATGACCATGAACAACGGAGGTTTAAAGGTCACCAAATCCTGATACTCGGTCTCCATAATACAATATGAACTCCTCTCCACTCTATATAATCATTCGTTTGAGGATAGAATTCAATCCAGTAGTTTCAGGAGTCTATCTGAACGAAACTGTGGAGGTGAGGATATTCCCATCTAAAAAAAATATTTGTTTTTGAAAATTTTTCACGCAAAGAATATCGGGAACAATGCGATAGGTAATGTAATTGCCATTGGTGCACCAAATACAAGAAGAACTAGGTACAGCGGTTTGGGCTCGTACTTAACGTGCATGAAGAATGCAATAATCAAACTAGCTTTGAAAATCGCAATTGCGAAGAGAATGAGGAACTTTGTCCATTCTCCCATACCCCATGCCCCAGCATTTGTTCCCACAATAACCTCGATAATCGTGGCTACAGCAAGAGCAGCCAGAACCTTTGTGTACACCATAATTTTACTATCCATAACATTTCCTCCTAGAGTAGGTAGACCAAGGTGAAGAGTATCACCCAGACAAGGTCTACAAAATGCCAGTAGAGACCAACAATCTCTACATCGTTATTCCCAGGTTTGTCAAACCCTCCCATGAAACCCTTGACGGCCATTAGAATTAGAAGTAGAATACCAACCAGTACGTGAGCCCCGTGGAATCCAGTCTGCAGGAAGAAAGTTGCTCCAAACAGTCCAGCCGATGGATCAAAACCCTCGTTGAACAGAGCGATGTATTCCGAGATCTGAATCCCAAGGAATGTAGCACCGATTCCGGCAGTAATGAGTAAGAATATACTCGCCTTCCTTCCCTCACCTTTGTGAGCATGCTCAACTGCAATTACCATTGTGTATGATGAGATAATGAGGAGGAAGGTATTGACAGTGGTGAGGATGATGTCAAGATCCTCTGGCGAAAAATTATCATTGCCAACCCACCCATCGTACTTGAGGTTGAGGCTGTCATGGACATGTCCTAACCACCCAGCACCAATTCCAGTCAGACCGAACTTAGGATCTACTGTCAGTCGGAGGGCGAATGACAGACCGATAAGCATGGTGAAAAAGACTACCTCTGACGAGAGGAACAACCACATCCATGTATTCTTTGGTAAATTGGAAGTCACTCCCTCATTGTCCGGTTTGTCCGAGGAAACTCTTGCCCTGATCTGTATAAATGCGAAGATGACAAACGAGACAATCCACAGTCCGAGTAGACCGAAACCAAGGGTTGCGTTTCCGTCCTTGACGACAAGTTCCTTGATTCCCCCTCCGAGGAGGAACAGGGAAATGCCCATGAAGAAAGCGCCGAGACTCACGTGGTCGTCGCTCATTCCTTCACCTCCAGTGGCCAGAAGGCAGGGTTCTCAATGTCCCAAGTTCCCTCAGATGCAGGAGCTCCCTTGAGAGCACTGTAGACAAAATTGATGAACATTAACGTGAAAGCAACTGCCTGTCCGTATGCACCGATTGTTGTCACCCTGTGCCAGAAGGTCAATTCACTTTCATATGGGAGACCGGCGTAGCCAACGTATCTACGTGGCATACCGTAGGCGCCTACGATATTCATTCCCATGAAGGTAAGAATGAAGGAGGGCATCCATATTATCCACTGCCAGATGGCGATTTTCTTGTTGTACATCTTTCCAGTAACGCTGGGATATAACATGTAAAGTGCACCCATGATCGTGGAGACCGCACCACCTATGATAATGAAGTGGAAGTGGCCGACAACGAAGTAGGTATCCTGATAGACGACATCAATGGGGATGGTGTTTACCATCACCCCTGAAATCCCACCGAGGACGAAACCGATGACAAAGCCAAGCGAGTATAGGAGCGGCACATCTATCACCAGTCTGCTCTTGTACATGGTGGTCAGCCAGTTGAATGTCTTGATACCAGATGGAATGGCTATGAAGAAAGTAGCCAGAGTAAAGTACCAGTTGGGTGAGGTTCCGATGGTGACAGTGTACATGTGGTGTCCCCACACAATGAAGCCGAGAAGTCCGATTGCGGCCATGGAGTAAACCATACTCTTGTACCCAAAAATCTTCTTCTGAGAGAATCTCTCAATAATGACAGAGGTCAAACCCATCGATGGTAGGATCATAATGTACACCGCAGGATGCGAGTAACTCCAAAATACGTGCTGGAAGAGTACTGGCCCTGATCCTGCAGAGGCCAGGAAGAACGTGGCTCCAGTCGCATTCGTCAATAGCAACATAACCAGAGCAGTCGTGATGAACGGTGTCGCAATCATCTGGATCAGGGAGGTGAAAATTATCGACCATGTAAAGAGGTCAAGATCGAACCAACCGAGACCAGGTTCTCTCATCATGGATATAGTGAGGAGGAAGTTGATGGCTCCGATCACTGACGAAGTTCCAGCAAAGAGGAGACCAATGATGGTTATATTTACCGCTTGGATTTCACCAGGCAGTGTTGACAGGGGAGGATAGAAAGTCCAGCCCACACCAGCATTACCAGTATAGGTGAAGTATGCCGCAGGTACTAGCATCCAGAAGGCGAAGTTGTTCCACTTCGGCCAATATAGATCCTTAGCTCCTATCATCTTAGGGATTAGATAGTTCCCGAATCCAGCACCCATGGGCATGACGACTAGAAAAATCATCGACAGACCGTGGATCGTAAACAGAGATAGGTAGGTCTTTGCATCAACAAAATCTACTTGTGGAGTTAACAGCTCGGTCCGTACTGTGAGGATCATGAATCCGGAGATTCCAATGTTGATCATTGCAAAGATGAGATAGAGCAGCCCAATTTCCTTGTGGTCTAGAGTTCCGAAAAGATG
>WAMJ01000280.1 GCA_015522385.1 Candidatus Heimdallarchaeota archaeon | reverse complement strand
GTTTTTGAACCTAAGCTAGATCCTGATTCAGAACTTGTGGATCAAAGCTCAATTCATCAAGAGCATCTAAAAGCTATTGAAACCATAAAGGTGCAAAGGAAATCAAAAAGATATTTGATGACAAGTAAATTTGATTCACAATTAAAAAGATCTTTGAATAGTCTAAGGCGTAGGACAAAAAGTTACTTGCTTGAAAGAGGTCTCAATGTACTTTATGTATCATTTGGAATGCTGAAGTGGTACGATAAGGAATCAAGTAAGATTGAAAATCACAGCCCCCTTCTATTTATACCTGTAGAGATTATTAAAGAAAGGTCGAAGACTAATTTCAAGATTAAGTTACTTGATGATGAGGTTCAAACTAACATCTCACTTATGGAGAAATTTAGGAATGATTTCGGTGTAGAGTTTCCAGAATACCCCTCTGATTATGAACTGGGATCTCTAATCCAGTATATTGAAAAAATTGAAGAGAAGATATCCTCCATTCCTGACTCCAAACGATGGTCAATTGACCAAGTCGTCTACATTGACACATTTAGTTTTTCCAAGATCAGTTTGTATTCCGATATGTCTAAACATTTACAAGAACTCTACGGTCATAAAATAATTCGTATAATTGGTGAAGAAACAAAGTATAGGGATCCTGGAAATAATGTCAGAGAAGAAGCGATCATCTCCAAATATCCAAGGGGATATCATACTGTCTTGAACGCTGATTCTACTCAGATGATTGCTATTGAGAAAGCATTGAGGGGAGAAAGTTTAGTTATCCGAGGACCTCCAGGAACAGGTAAGAGTCAGACAATTGCAAATTTAATAGCCGAATTTATCGCAAATGGGAAGAAGATATTATTCGTGTCGCAGAAAATTGCCGCCTTAGAGGTTGTGAAGAAACGATTAGATGAAGTTAGTTTAGGTCAATTCTGCCTAGAAGTTCACTCTCATAAGTCGAACAAGAAGGAAGTATTAAACCGAATAGAATCCGTCATGGGGCTACAGCTCGAGGGGAGTAACAAAACAGAAAGAGAATATAAACTGCTAAAAACAAAGACCCAGTCGCTGGATAATTATATCGAAGTTGTGTCAAGGAATGAATATTTCGGTGATTATACTCTTTACGAGTTGATTGGTCAGTACTCGAAGCTTTCTGATTTCCCTCCCCTGTCGACTAAGTTGATAGAAATCCCTAAAACACCTTCCGAATTAGATGATATTGTCTCAAATGTCCGGAGATGGTTTGACGCAAGTGATCAGGTAAAGGATTTAGACACAGATCCATTTCGAGAATTTGGAGTAAAGTACTCAAAAAATATGGATGCAACAGCTATTCTTCAAAAAATTCATGATCTACACAAGGGTCTAATTCATCTTAACCGTGAAATTGGAGAGTTTGAAGAGGAAATTGGCTTCAAAGATAGCTACGAGATATCGGAGGAGTATATTCTTCCTCTCCAAAATCTAGTGTCCAGAACTTCCTCGACGATGAACAAGGTCCTTTTAGAAAGGGACAAAATTAATTCTCGATTTGATGGATCCGATCTAGTCTATCTGACTTCTACTAACGTATCAACTTTCTCAGACAGTGTTGCCATAGTGAAGGCATACACAGGTGAGTTCAATATATTGAAGAAATTCATAGAAGATTTCAGCATAGAAAAATTAGAGGATGTAGAATCTTCCTTAGATTTGTTGAATGGTTTGATTTCTAGGTTCTCTACTGAACAACTTTCATACGACATATTTGATCTAGTTGCACAGAGAGAAGAATATAGCTCCTCATTATCACGGTATTTCAAGAGAAGATACTATACGTATAGATCTATAATTAATACTCATTTCAAGGATAAATCTTCTCTTGATGAGATTCACGCAATTATGGTAAAGCTCAAAGTAAATAAGCTCAATCATTCTTGGATTGATAAACAATATCTTGAAAGGTTACAGCATAATTTAGCTAAAATAAAATCTGGTCTTGACCTTTCTCCAATTGGGGTCAATATTATATTGAATTTCGAAGAGCCAATAGTTGATATATTCAAGCATGTATCACTGCTATCTGATCTACTAAATGCTTATTACAAAGAATATGAAAAATCTGTCAACCTTGCTTCATCGTTGTCTGACCGCATATATTTAGAGCACAGCATTGATGAATTTTTGGAATATAGGGGGCAACTCGATAACGATATTCTTCCCATGCTGGACAGGATAGTCAAGCTGTTTGAGTCTTTAAAGAAGGATTTCTCTGATTTCCAAAGTTATATCCGCCCAAAAAAGCGCAATACAATCGGGAAGATATTCGACCCTGAATATCTTAATAACTTAGAAAAGCTTCTTGATGACAAGGACAACTTCTATAAGAGGGTCGAATTAAATAATGCAGCATATAAGTTTAGAAAATATTTCGGAAAAGGATTTGATGATGAGTTTATTCAGATGGAACCTGAAGTACTTGAAGGTTCGATAAAAAAGACCATATTTGAAAGTATGATATCTAACGCTATATCATCTAGGAAAGAATTACGTTCATTTTCTCTTGCAGCTCAAAAGAGACTTCTCCGAGATTTCCGAAGGTTGGACACTACTATTATTGAGAATAATAGACGAAGAATTATTGAAAATCTACTAAGAACCAATGGCAATAGAACTATATTTACCGAGAACGTCAAAACTAGTGAAGTATCATTGTTGAAGAAGGAAATGTTGAAGAAGAAAAGGATTAAACCACTACGAAGAATTCTGGCGGAGAGTAGGGACTATATTACATCTCTTATGCCATGCTTTTTGATGAGTCCATTATCTATCGCGTCATATCTCCCCGGTGAGAAATTTAACTCATACTTTGATATAGTGATTTTTGACGAGGCCTCACAGGTCATGCCTGAGGATGCACTTGGTGCAATTCTCCGGGGTAAGCAAATCATTGTTGTGGGTGATGATAAACAAATGCCTCCCACCTCCTTCTTCCAGTCTGACAGATCTGATGAAGATGGTGATGATGAAATATATAATTTTGAGAGTATACTTGAGGAATTTATATCTGCTGGTATTGGAGAAGCGATGCTAAAATGGCACTATAGATCAAAAAAGGAAAAATTGATACAGTTCTCAAATGATAAATACTATTCCAATATGCTCATGACCTTTCCTGATCCAATCCGAAAGGCAAATTCCAATTCCAATGACATCGAAAACCTTCCTGCAATATCATTTCAACAAGTCAATGGTGTTTATGACAAGGGTAATTCTAGAACCAATAAGGTCGAAGCCCAGCTAATCGTAGAAGAAATTGTTAATCATCTGAGGGCATTGCACAACACCAAAAGATATTATTCTCTTGGTGTAATAGCTTTTAACAAACAACAGGCTGATCTAATAGCTGATATGTTCAGGATGTATTTAGAGAATAATCCTGATCTAGAAGAATTATATTACAAAATCAAAGGTGAGAATTCAGAAGAGCTGTTCATGAAAAATATTGAGAACGTCCAAGGTGATGAGAGGGATATTATCCTCATTTCTATCGGCTATGGTCCCGATCACAATGGCAAGATGTCTCTCAATTTTGGTCCCCTCAACAAAAATGGAGGTGAGAGAAGACTGAATGTTGCCATTACTCGTGCAAGATATGGGATGAAGATCTTCTGCTCATTTGACCCCAACTCAGTGGATCACTCTACATCCAATAGCACGGGATTAAAACACCTCATCGAATATCTCCAATTTGCTAAAACTGGAGTCATGAACCAGACAAATAGAAGGGAACATTTGTCGATTCAAAACTTCGAATCACCTTTTGAAGAATCTGTTGCAAGAGCACTAGAGGATCTAGGATACGAGGTTGATACCCAGATTGGAAGTGCAGGGTATCGTATTGATCTGGGAATTGTAGATCAGAATAACCCTTCTCGGTACATTGTTGGAATTGAATGTGATGGTGCAAGCTACCACAGTTCAAGATTTGCAAGAGACCGAGATAGAATTAGGCACGATGTACTTTCAAAGCTGGGCTGGAAATTGTATCACATATGGTCTGTAGATTGGTTCAATTCTAAGGAAGCTGTACTTAATGATATTCAAAAATTCATTGAAGACGCATACAATAAGGGAGGAGATCCATCAGTTTCTAGTAGTTCCATCGCAAGAAAGATAGAATTCAGTAAAAACACCGAGTATTCAACAGCTCCAGACAAAGCTAACTTCCAAGTAACTCCTCCTGCCACGTTATTACTAAATGAAGGTAAGGCTGATAAATACCAGATCTATAAATCCAAAAGAATATACACCAAGAACCAATTCGAGAGAGATGATATACTCGAGAAGGTGATTTCGAGTATAATAGAAACTGAGGGGCCCATTCATAGAGATGTTATCGCCATACGTATTAAGGAGATCTTTCATCTTCCAAAACTAACTAAGAAGGTGAAGGATAGAATTAATCGCTTTGTTAAGCAGCATCCTCAATTGCATTCACCATTCTCGGATTTTATCGGAGTCCGTGTTCATAAACCGCGTGTATTTCAAAACAAGGAAAGTAGCTTTAAGAAAATTGAAGAATTCGACCCCTATGGTATAATAGATTTGATCACAATCATTCTGGAGGAACAGAAGAGCTTAGAAATTGATGAGTTATATCGATTGATTGTCAGAATACACTGGAAGAAATCTGTAAGTCAGAAGAACAAGCTCTATTTGGACAAGATATTGGAATATCTTGATAAGAAAAAGATCATATCTATACAGGGGACTCGTGTTAAAAGCCCCTAACCCGTTAGCTCATACTATTGGACGAATGAAGCTTCACTGTTGGGGTGCAGAATTATGCCCAATGTCGGTCAAGACGCACAAATTGTCGAAGACAATTACAGTATGTCAGAGTAGAAGTATTCTGAGGACAATTCTACCTGAAGCTAACTGTCTTGTAGTTCAGACCGAGCTCATCTGCGTGTCTCAAGACCCTGTTGAACTCCTCCTGCGTTAGTATCCGGGAGATGTCCGAGAGTTCAGGACGGTACATCGGGCTCCGTGGATCTGCCCACATCTCGGGGCGGTACTGTGGCATGAGGTTGATCAATGCCGTGGGGACGTTCCTCTGAACCCAACTGAGAATGGGGATGGAGCAGCAGTCCACGTGATTGGGCATCACGAGGTGTCTGATAGAAAACGACTCTCCTCGGTCGTAAATAAACTTGACCCACTTACTGACAGTCTCGAAGTAGCGGGGTGTCTTGCTCAACCTCAGAGAACACTCGTTGGGGAAGAACTTGATATCGGGGAGCCAGATGTCCATGAGATCAATCAGTAGTTTCATGGAGGAGTTGCTCATGAAGAAGTTGGAGTTGAAGAGCATGGGGACATTCAGTCTTCCCCAGAAGTAGTGACTTGACTTGGGGTAGAAGCTGTAGTCCCCCCGTATTCTTTCCACCCTTGCAAGGGTCTCAGCCTTGGGTGGATGATTCAACCTGTTGAGGGCACTGACTATGTTGTGCAGATGTATCGCTGGATCGCCTCCTACGAAGTTGATGTTGTGGCAACCCTCGGATCGGAGGACCCATATCATCGCAGCGAGGTCTTCAACAGAGACCACTATGCCATTGTCCCTGTTTGCGCTGATGTCTCCGTTCTGGCAGAACTGGCAGCGCATGTTACACGAGGTGAAGAAGATCGTCCCACTTCCCTTGGTACCCCGGTAGATCAGCTCCTCCCCCCTGTGATGGAAGTACGAGCTCACACGCGAGGTGGAAGTTAGTTTACACACACCTGTCTTGCCGTTTTCTCTATTCACACCGCATTCCCAACCACAGAGATCACACTCTTGGATAATCCTGCTGCAGAGTTCCTGAAGAAGGTCCAAGTAGTTAGGCGAGACGAACGACCTGTCGAGATGCCCCTGCTTTACCTCCTCGAACACCCTCTCGAACTCCCGGTGGAACTCCTCCTGAAGTTCCCAGAGCTCCCCTGTGCTCTTGCTCTCAAGGGCCGTTGGCACCTCGATGGTCTGGCAGATCAGGTACTTCGCCGGTCTTTGGTCTGACTCCACGAGGTAGTACCACAGGAGATTGTCCATAATCGGTGCCTCTTCCCAGATATCCAGATGAATCACAGGAATATCTTTCAAACCCTACTCATAAACTTTCTGAGTATTCAATATCTGGTAAATTGAATCCACTTATATCCGCGGGGATTATCTGAGCATCGTGACAAAGTTCGCCGTGCAGATAGAGAACCAGTTTGGGTACTCCTGGGAACAGATAAAGGACATAGTGCTGAAGACTGAAAAGAGCGGTTACCACTCGTTCTACATCTGCGACCACTTCTTCCTCGACTCTGCATCGGAGGACAGGAACGCTCTCGAAGCATGGTCTGTGCTCTCCGCCGCTGCTGCCCTCACTGACAGGATCCACCTCGGAACCTTGGTGACAGGCAACAACTACCGGAACCCCGCACTGCTAGCCAAGATCGCCGCGACCGTTGACAGCATCTCCGGAGGGAGGATGGAACTGGGGATTGGTGCAGGATGGAAGGAGATCGAGTACAACGCATATGGCTACAACTTCCCCTCCGTGAAGGATCGGATGGAGATGCTCGAGGAGTCTTTGACAATTATCGATCTCCTGTGGACGCAGAGACGTGCGACATTCGAGGGGAAGCACTACCGGATACGGGACGCGGTCTTCTCCCCCAAGCCCAATCACCCACTGGTACTGATCGGAGGGGGAGGAGAGAAGCGTACCCTCCGTCTCGTTGCCAAGTACGCTGACTACATGAACCTCCCGTTTACACCCATGGATCAGATCCAGAGGAAACTGGACGCACTAAAGGAACATTGCAGGGACGTCGGTCGTGACTACGACGAGGTGGGCAAGTCCATCTTCTACCCCATCTGGGTGGGGGATCAGCAGGAAGTGGACGAGTACATCTCCGCGAGGGCCGAGCGTGCAGGTGTCGATGCAGACAACCTGAAGAAGCGAATGGATGACGGTTACCCTGGTTCATGGATTGGCACTCCTGATATTGTCCGGGAGAGGATCGACTATCTGAGCTCAATAGGTTTCGACTATTATTTCATACAGCAACCTCTCGACCTCTCAACTGATCAAATAGAGAAATTCTCAAATCTGGTGATGAAGTATTACACCTAACTGATAAGTATTCTCTTCTCAGGAGCTATCACGGGATGGAGGAAATTATCTGTAAACTTGTGGGTAGTGAATTCACATCCTATTCATTCTCTCTAACAAGAGTTATAATGTCCAATCACGAGGTGCGCCTATGGATCTCAACAGCTATCTCCGGGATAGGAAAAACAGCATCCTCCGTGAGCTCATGGTAGAGCACGCAGGGAGGTGCAAGGCAGTAGGCAACTCGTTCATGGAAGCGGGTAAGGCCCTGATGAGCGGATCGACAGAGGAGCTCAATTCCAGAATGAAGATCATCCGTACCGAGGAGAGGTCGGCAGACGAGGTCGAAGCGAGGATCAACAAGGAGATCTCGACCTCCAACATACCTCCTAAGCTAGGCGAGGAACTGGCACAGTTCGTCAGGACACTCGACCGGGCTGCAGGTGCGTGCAAGAGAGCGGTGATCAACCTTGAGCTGCTTCGTGACTTCAAGCTTCCGAATACCTATGTCGAGCTCTTCGAGAAGAGCACCGAGACGATCCATCAGATCCTCATTCAGATGGAGAGGGGTGTGCAGAACATCTCCGACATAGAGGTGGTCACGGAGGTCGCAAGACTCGTCGATGAGCTGGAGACGGTGATAGACCAGAACTACCGGAAGTTCAAGAAGGGTTATTTCGAGATAGAGAAGTCATTTGGCTCTAGTGCGGCTCTAATCCTTTTGGATCATGCTCTCAGGGATCTGGAAGCAGCTGCCGACTTCGGAGAGGACTCATCGGAGATGCTACTGGCTCTGGTACGAAGAACCTAGGGTGATCTGATGAGAAATCCTAGGAGAAGAACAGTCCCGTTCGTCCTCATAGTCCTCATAGTGATCTCCACCCTTGCTGCGATAGATGTGGGCAGGCGATACCTTGAGGGGGAGTTCGAACAGGATACCATCACATTCGAGATGCTCTACAGCTCTGAGAAAGGAAAGTGGCTGGAGGAGATCGCCCCAATCTTCGAGAAGGAGTGGGCGCAGAACAGCAGTATCAGTCTCAGGCTGATCCTCACCCCTATAGGCAGTGGTAGAGGCACCCTGCAGGTCGCCCGGTCGATATCCAAACCTGTGGTCTGGTCACCGGCTTCGAGGTTCTGGCTATCTACCCTTAACTACCTCTGGGAGAAGGAGAACGACAATCCGATCGTCGATGTCAACGCAGAGGCACTGGTCATCTCGCCCACAGTCATCGCCACGTGGAAATCCTACCAGCAGGAGCACAATATCACAAGCATGGAGGATCTGAGGGAGCTGGCAATTGACCCCGACAGCGGTTTCACCTTTGCCCACACCGATCCCAGCAGGTCTAATTCTGGATTCGGTGGAGTGATCATGCAGGTGGCTACAGCCCTTGACAAGAACCCGGAAGACATCACCCTTGATGATCTTGCAGATCCAAACGTCCACAAGTGGATGACACAGCTGGAGAGTGCTGCCATCGAGTACGGGTCTTCAACAGGGTTCTTGGCCAAGCTACTGCTCAACGGAGGGCCATCAAAGCTCAAGGTGGCCCTGATCTACGAGAACCTCGTGGTCGAGAAGAACAAGGGGATAGAGAGCTACGGATATAACGACAGCCTCGTGGCCGTCTACCCCAAGGAAGGTACCGTCCTCAATGACCACCCCTTCGGTCTGCTCGATGCCCCGTGGGTTTCGGAGAAGCAGAAGGAGGTGGGGCAGATATTCCTGAAGTTCCTGCTCAGGGAGGACATACAGGAGAGGGCCGTAAGGACAGGATTCAGACCCGCAGTTACTCTGTCAAATTCCTCCGTGGAGTCAGAGATCTTCAATGAGAAGGCTGGTGTCATCCCGAGCATCAGGAACCTCACGATCTACGACATCGGGAATATACGTGGTGAGGTGCTGGAGAGGATCCCTGATCTATGGCTGGCAACGAGGGCCATCGGGGTGGTGGGTGAGGACATCAACACACTGAAGGTTGAGGACCTAATCATCCCATTGGCTCTGCTCGCTCTGATCGTCCTGATGGTCAGCTACCCGCTGGTTTCTTATGTCAGGGCATATCTCAGGAGGAGAAGAAGATGAGTCTCCTTCTCAGGGTCGAGCGCTTCCTGTCGCAACGACCGTTCAAGATCGCCTTCGAGGTTCTTGTGATCATGGTCTTTGTCGCCTTCGTGCTCCTACCTCCGCTGAACCTGTTCATCACCGTTGTCCGGGACTGGGACAGTGTTACGGGGTTGATCTTCACCGACCCCATCCTCAAGGACACGGTCTGGATCAGTATGCTCCGATCGATCTCACTGTCATTCCAGATCGCTCTGGTCGTGACGCTAATCGATGTGATAATCGGGATTCCAATTGCCCATGTGCTCGCGAGGTACGATTTCAGAGGGAAGTCAATTGTTGACACAATCGTGGATCTCCCACTCGCCGTCCCTACATCCGCACTTGGCTTCTCGATCTGGCTCTTTTGGTCATCGAACGAAGGTCTCAGTTTCCTCTGGAATGGCGACACAGGCCTGTTCGAGAAAGGAACCATGCTTCTCATCCTCGGTCATGTCGCCTTCAGCTTCTCCTACATAGTCCGGAACCTCAAAGGGGTGATCGAGGGAGTAGATCAGAACATAGAGAACGCAGGAAGGACGCTCGGTGCACCACCTGTTACCGTGTTCAGGACGATCACCGCCCCCATGGCCAAGGAGGGGCTCATCGCTGGTGCTATCCTCGCTTTTACGAGATCACTTGGGGAGACCGGTGCCTCCATCGTGCTCTCGGGGGTATTCCAGACAGCACCCGTCCAGATTGTCTCCTTCATGGACACCTTCAGGATACCGCAGACAGCATTTCTCTCTCTCATCCTCATCGCGGTCTCCATCTCCCTGCTCGTAGGGGTTCGGCAGTACGCCAGAAGGGTGGGACTTCCACAGCCCGTGGTCTACCCACTATTCGAGCGGAAGGTCTCCTCTGGGAAGGTAGTGAAGTCCCGGAACATCTTTGCGTGGTCGTTCTTCGTCTTCATCGTCCTCATCCCCAGCCTCTACGTCATTGTTTTCCTCATCCTGAATCTGAACGGGAACGCGGTCACAGGAGATGTTACTGGCGGTGCAATCTACCAGATCTTCATCGCCCCCGACCGCAAGTGGGATCAGCTACTCGTGGCGTTCATCGTGAGTCTGGAGGTGGGACTGCTCGTCACGCTCATCAATCTCATAATTGGCCCTCCGATGGCCTTCCTGCTGGTCAAGAGGAAGTACTGGGGTAAATGGAGGGTGCTCCTCGACGCGCTCGTTGACGTGCCCCTAGTGATCCCCAGCTCTGCACTGGGTTTCTCGGTCTTCCTCCTGTGGGGAGGACTGGGACTGAGGGTTCTGACCCCGGGACTGTGGATGATCGTTCTTGCCCACCTGACATTCACCTACCCATTCTCCGTACGACCAATGATCGGGTACATCGAGAACATGGACGAGGCGTACTACGAGGCAGGACGTACCCTAGGCGGGAGCGACATCACAACGGTGCGGAAGGTCATCATACCTCTGCTGAAGAATGGGCTATTCTCCTCCGCGATCCTGACGTTTACCAGATCTATTTCCGAGACCGGTGCCACGATCATCGTCATGGGCTCTTCTCGGTCTATACCGGTGTACATCATCGACCTCGTGGAGCAGGAGTCACTACCAGCTGCCGCCTTCGCGGCCGCGATGCTCATCGTCATCTCTTTCCTGCTGCTTCTGCTGGCACGATACATCAACAGGGAGGATCGTTAAGATGCCGACAATAGAGTTCAGAAACGTGAGTAAGTCATACGGCAAGATAAAGGCCGTCATCAACCTCAACATCACCATCAAGGACGGGGAATACATCTCCCTGCTCGGTCCATCAGGATGCGGCAAGACCACCACCCTCCGTCTGCTCTCGGGACTGATCCAGCCCACCGAGGGTGAGATCCTTTGGGACGGTAAGCCGATCCAGAACCTGACTCCCGACGAGAGGGACATCGGCTATGTCTTCCAGCAGTTTGCCATCTTCCCCAACATGAACCTGTGGGAGAATGTGGCCTACCCATTGGAGGTCAAGGGACTACCCGAGGAAGAGATCGAGAAGACGGTGGAAAAGTACCTCGAACTCGTGGGTCTGGTCGACCGTGCGCACCTCTTCCCCCACGACGTCGGTGCTGCCGACCTTCAGAGAGTGGGTATAGCCAGAGTACTTGCCAAGGGTGCGAAGGTTCTCCTCCTTGACGAACCGTTCGGTGCCCTCGACTTCAAGATCAGGGAGAAGTTCCAAGACGAACTCCGCGGAATTGTCAAGAGACTCAACCTGACGGCCATTCACGTGACCCACGACCAGTCGGAGGGCATGGCGATCTCCGACAGGATTGGGGTGATGAAGAAGGGCAGGATGATCCAGTTGGCAAGCCCGATGGAGCTCCTATTCAGACCGTCACAGATATTCTCCGCGCACTTCATCGGTGAGTCAAACTTCATCGAAGGTGTGGTCTACAAGAAGCAAGAGGACAGTATCGTGGTTGAGGTCATCGGTGGTTTCAAGATCACCTGCAGCAACGATGTCCGCTCTTTTCTCGTCGGGGACAGGGTCGTCGTCGGCTTCAGGAAGACCTTCTCAAGGATAGTAGAGGGGGACGGGGAGAACGCTATCAAGGGAGAGGTAGTGACCGACCGCTACCTCGGGGAGAAGAGGAGAATACTGGTCAATCTCCAGTATGGGATGCGCATCGAGCTGATCGTCCTCCCGCACATTCGGAGGTTCAGCAGGGGCGAGGAGATCACTATATCTCTCGATCCATCCGTCCTCCTCGTGTACAACTACCCGCGGGAAGGGCTGGATGAGGCACTGGAGGTGACATAATGACATCATTAGAACTACGAAATATATCAGCCACGAGCAAGACTGGAGCGAAGCTCCGGAACATCAGCCTAAAGGTGGAAGAGGGTGACTACATAGTGCTCCTTGGTCCCACGGGTTCCGGACCCACCGAGGTACTACAGGTCATCGCTGGTCTGCTGAAGGTGGACTCAGGTGAGATCCTGCTGAATGGTAGGGAGATAACAGATCTTCCTCCCGAGGACAGGAACGTCTCGATGGTCTTCGAGCAGTTCAACCTCTTCCCCCACATGAGCGTCCTCGACAACCTACTGTACAGTGCCCGCGTGAGACGTGAGGACATTGTCCAGAAGGAGAAAGTCGCAGAGGAGATCATATCCATGGTCAGGCTCGATGGCAGGGAGGACGCCATCTCCAGGGAACTCTCTGGTGGTATGCAGCAGCGAGTGGGTGTGGCAAGAGCGGTCGTCGCCTCCTCCGAGATCCTTCTTCTTGACCAGCCATACAGAGCACTCGACGCCAAGATCCGGGCTGAGCTCAGGATGGAGGTAAGGAACATCGTCAAAGGGCTGAACCTGTCCTGTGTGCACTCCACCCACGAGACCGAAGAGGCGATGCTCGTCGCAGACAAGGTGGCGATATTCAAGGACGGTCATCTCGAGCAGTTCGGAACACCCGAGGAGATCTTCGACAACCCTGCCACAGCATTCGTCGCCTCATTTCTGGCCGAGTCTAACAACTGGGATGTCCATGAGATGGGGGAGAAGGTTCGAATCTCCGAGCAGGTGGCTCTGGATTATGACCGTGAAAAGTACAGCGGGGACTACAGTAATGTGATCATCCGACAGCACGCCATCGACCTCTTCTTCGACGAGGATCCACCCGAGGGCTGGAGCAGCTACGAGGGCACGATCACCAAGATCAGGTTACTCGGCGAATCTATCCGGATCACGGTCAGAGTGGGAGACGTGGACTTCATCGTCAGAGAACTTATCAATCCCAATCTGAGGACTGTGGATCGCCTTGAGGGGCAGAAGGTAGTACTCGGTTTTCCGGTCGAAGAGGTTCGCTTGTACTGACTTCTCATCCAACAAACCCTTTTATTCAGCACCATTCATCATCGATCTATGAAGCAGAAGCTTAAAGAGCACGCGCTGAAGGTGTTCGACTACTACATTGCCTACTACGATGCCATACTCAAGGACTTTCCCGAGGACAGGATGGAGGAAGCAGCGGGAGAGGCAGAGACTCCTCTGCACCTGCTAAAGCACGTTGGAGGAACTGCAGGTTGGTGGATGAAGAGGAGGGGCACGAGATTCGACTTCAGCAGCTCACTCAACTCCGTCGCCGAGTTCAAGCAGGTCGTGAAGAAGCAGAGAGAGGCATTCGCCAAGTTCCTCGAGGACGACGACGAGCTGTATTGGAGCTCGGAAACCGATCCCAAGCCCACTGTCCCGTGGATCATGATCCGATCCGTGAACCATGCCCTCCACCACGGTGGGATGCTCATCCTCTACAGGCATATCTTCGGACTCCCGCCACTGGACTTCGGCGATGGACCCGACTGGGGTGAGATCGTTGATCTGCCGGGGGAGATCCACTACTCCGAGTTGCACAAGGATTCCAAATAATTCCCTATGTTTTGGGACTAAATTTGATCTCTACATTCAGTGTTGAGGCTTAGTTTCACATAGAATAGGGAGGAATTGCTCTTATCTCTCTACTTCCGTATTAAGAACGATGCACTTATTCCAAGATGTATGTCACAGCTTACAAATATAAGGGTCGAAGTGTATCACTGTCATATGGCAATATTAGTATGTACAACGATAGTTACATTGTTGACACCAGTAATGGTACAATAACATATATCATGGACACTAATGAGAACAGGACTGATGATCCCTACCTCCTCCAACTTGTATTCTACAATATGCTACCGACTCCAGTGGAGTACAACCTGACCATCTCCTACGTGGACAATTTAATTCCTATACCTGCTAATCCAACCCCCAGTTCCGGTGGATCAGAAACTGAGTCTGAGCCTGCCCCCTTCATTGTGGGATGGTTATCGCTTTTAGTGATCTCTACAGTGGTGAATGAACTACGTCGGTATAAAGCTTGAATTCCTGTTCTCCTGATATTTCTTATCTAATTGTCATCTATTGATGGAGTGATTCGCACTCTGGGCTGCACAAAATGCGAGTTCTAGACTGTCCGAACAGTACCTTCTTCAATCAGGAATACCAAGATTAATCATGGTCGATAGCATTCACTTCGTCATCGTCGGTGTCTCGTACATCATCGCCAGTCTCATCATCTACCTCAGAGGGAGGAAGAACCTCTACGACAAGGGTATCTCGTGGGTTCTCTTCTCCTTCTTCCACGGTCTAGACGAGCTCCTTGATGGTCTCAGTGGTCTGGTAAACTTCGACGAGAGCACCCACCTGCTCCTCGAGAAGCTGGAGCTGAGCAGCATCTACCTTGCCTCTATCTTCCTTATGATGACCATCTTCATACAGCTGGGTCTGATCTCCGCAAGGCAACAGGGGCTCGCTGGTATACTCACACAGGCCCCGGTCATTATCCTCTTCCTCGCTCTCAACGACCAGGCAATCGGGGCAATTGTCGATACCACCACACCCATCTTCGGGAAGGAGGTCAAGCTGTTCATCTTCATCCTGAGTGTTATCCCTGCCATCCTGTTGGTTCTTGCGTACTTCTCAGAAGCGATACGTCTTAGCCTGAGGAATGTGAAGCTAGGGAGATCACCTTTCTCCCACACCTTCCCGATCTACATGTCAGGGTTGATGATGGTTCTGTACACTATTGGTGAGACTCTCGCGGATGTCAATGTGCTGTTCCTCTACCTCGAGATTGTCTCCATCGTTTTCATCATGTTGTCCCCGATCGAGGTGAACTTTGGTACTGACGGTACCATTCAGTTCTTCTTGATCTACCACGAGCAGGGTCTGCCCCTAATGGAGGTAAGATTCAACAACAAGCTGACCGACGACACGCTGATGCTTATATCGGGGCTCCTCGGCGCGGTCAACACCCTGGTGGGCTCTGAGCTAAAGATGGGTAATCTTCGGCAGATAGAGACCGAGAGTGGCTACCTCCTCTTCGAGAAGCGGGGGGAGTTCGTCTACGCAGTCCTCACACAAAATGTCTCCGTGAACATTAACGAGAAGTTCAGTGGTCTCATCGAGAAGCTGGAGAAAGAGATTGGGGATGACGTTGACGTGACGAAGAAGAATGAGGAACTCGTCACTACGCTTGAGGGGATAATTGTCAATGACCTCAGTGTCTGGGTATGATTAAATTCAAGAGTTATCTGTTAGGGTAATCAAAATCGAATTATTTGTCTATTCGTTAATACGATTGTGAGTCTGAGCAGTGCGTTATCTCGACCTATCTATATTCTAGCTCAGTTGCAGATTTATAGGCAAAGATTGAAGCCACAGCAAGTATTATTACCAGGATAGTGAGGATGACAATCACTTGAATTGTCTGATTAGCAGTCTCTGGTTCGATGAATACACTCCCAACAAGAAGAATTATCAGAAACGGCCAACCTATCCCCCAGTAGTAAGATGGGAACCCCTTTACTATTGATAAAATTCTTGTCATATTTAGTTATGGCTCGATTTCCATATTTATTCGTGAACGGGAAGGCGAGGAAAGAATTCAGAAATATACCAATGGGAAAATAAATTAACACAAACACGATCTGAGGGATAGTCAATGGTGCTTTGTAAAAGACCCATAATGTACCGAGAAGCGAGACTACAATGAGGTAACGGAGTGGATAAATTATCTCCTCTAAGATGGAGTTTAACCTGTCTATATCATTTTCTATGATGCTTAAGGGGACGATCAGATACGTAAATGATATCAACAATGGGATAAAAAGTGTCATCAGAAACTCAAAATCCGGAGAAAGAATAACTCCAACGCCCGGTAGAAGGGTGGCAAGAGAAAACAATAGCTTATTTTTCTTCACTTCAGACTTCATAAAAGCGTCTTACATAGGTATCAGCATATTCGCATAAATATATTCATTGTGCTGATGAAAGCAGTGTTCTGGGAATTGTAGCTATGGTGGTAAATTCGAGGTTTTTCTCTATTATTGGTGAGAAGACCCTGCACCATCATTCCCCGATTAAATAGTTGAATAATTCCTAATCGGAACAATCCTAATTGGAATAATCTATTGTTATTTGCATTTACCGTTATTGAGAACATCCTACATTAGCTCTCAAACTCTGCAACTTCTAGACGGAAAATCAAGACCTAATTTGTATATTATAGAAACCGAAATCCTATTTTATAATCATAACTGTATACAAATATGAAACGCAGGTCAGCCTTCCTCCTCCTCCTCACTGCCCTCCCTGTCAGCGCACACCGGGAGGATATCGGATCCAGTCTGGACACTGGATCAGAGCTCGGCAATCTCTCTTGGGTATTTGTCGGCGTCGGCGCACTCATCTTCGTCGCAATCATCGCATCGGCCGTCTGGCTTATCCGCAAGCCCAAGGTGGAGATGGACGAACCGCGGACGTACATGGACAAGGTCAATCTCTTCGGGATGAACGCCAGACTTTACATCCTCCACATCCAAGGGATGTCCCTCACCTATGGTGTGAGGACGATCCTCTACAACATCTACCTGCTTTATGTCTTCCGGGAGGGAGTGGATCTACTCGGGTACGAGCTGGACCCCATCTTCTTCATCGGGTTGCTCCTCGCCTTCGGCTCCATGGTCACGGGAATAATGTCACCCTTCACCGGCGTGATCGTCGACAAGCTTGGGAAGAAGTGGAGCTTCATATCGGGAGACTTCATCGGGGCCATGACCATCCTCGCCATCATCTTCTTCCAGAACCCGTGGTTCGTCATGGGCATGCAGGTCTTCAGGAGCGCTGTCATGTCCGTTCACTCCATCGCCGAGGGGCCCTTCATCTACGAGCAGAGCTCTGCTAAGGAACGTGTTCACCTCTTCTCCGTAAGCCAGGGGATGTCCACCCTTGCCTCGATGTCCGGGAACCTCGCTGGAGGGGTCGTGCCCCTTGCGATCGCCCTCCTCATCTACCAGACCACGGTCGTCACGGGCCCCGCCTCCATCGTCGTCCTGCAGGTAGGGCTGTTCGTCTCCGTCCTCCTCTGGCTTCTCAGCCTCGTCCCCACCTTCTTCCTGAAGGAGGATCCGTCGCTGCGTGTCAAGTCCAAGCACTCGACCTCCGCCAAGCTCAGCTTCAAGAACGTGACCAACTGGAAGACCATCGGAGTGTTCACGCTCAACTCCATCTTCATCGGGACGGGTGCCGGGCTCTTCGTCAGCTTCTTCTCCGTCTTCTTCCTCGTCTTCTGGGAGGCCAGTCCCTCGCAGATCGCCGTGATCTTCGCCCTCGGATCGCTTTTCGTAGCAGTTGGGAACTTTATCTCCCCAATCCTTGCGGAGAGGTTCGGGAAAGTCAATACGCTCGTCGCATCAAGGTACGGATCTATCCTCTTCATCGTCCTGCTCCCTCTTGCACCCCTGCTCATCGTAGCGGGGATCTTCTACCTGCTAAGGGTCGCCCTGATGGTGGGGACCTTCCCCACAGAGTCTGCGCTCTCGATGGAGATGGTCAACGACGAGGAGAGGGTGACTATGGAGGCGATAAGACAGGGAGGTTCAGCGTTGTTCTCCGCTGTGGGCTTCCTCCTCGGGTCGTACTACATGAGCCTGTTCGACTTCACAACCCCCTTCCTTATCGCTGCGGTGCTCTACTTCATCGCCACAACTGTATTCTGGATGTACTTCAAGTCTGTCTCGACGGATCGTCCTGTCAACACTGCAGTAGCAGTTGGTAAGTAGTTTATGGCTGATCTCGACTCTCCAGTATAGATCAGGAAGGGGGAGACCATGTCTAAATCATTCTAATAACTCTGATATATGCCATCGATGATATTATGTAAAAAGAACAATTCAAAACCACAAAGACCCAAAGCTTTCAGAGGTACCTCCAAGAAATTATGAGTGAGGTCATTTTGGACATAATTAAGAGATGATAGAGGAAAACTATAATGTACGCACGTGAGACATAATCGTCTCGCTGTAATCTCCAGACTCTCGAATCACATCACTTAGGGAAGCCATCTAAGAAGGAAGTTGTGACTTTCCATAGTTACAAGTAACAAGTCGAGGATTCTCTCATAGAGACCTACCGTAATCTGGAACCACAGTTTGCGCAGAATGAGTCGTCAATATCATACTTTGTTCCACAGTGAGAGCACGTAAGTATGGATGACTCCGCAGATGTTACTGATTTTTTCATGTTTTGAGCATTCTGACTGTTATTGTAGACCATTATTTCCTTTTTAGAATTGCTTCTACTGAGGTAAAGCACACCGATAGACACGAGTATAACCATGGCTCCTAGTCCTATTACAATGAACCCCCCTGTGATGTTGGAATCGGGTACTTCGGCTTCAGAAATGCTAGTTACACTATCGCTCTCAGAGTTACCAAGACCACTAGTTGATATACCTTGTGGGAAGTATGATACTGTTGTCAGAGTTTTCCACGAAGACTTATATTCTGGGTCTGATGCAAATGAAATGTCCTCCCTTAGAGTGACCTTTGCACTTATGGTATATTTTCCCTCAGTAGCTAAATTCATTGTGAACCTATAGGTGGAAGCGACGATGTCTCCTTCTACAGTGAGAGAGTCTGTCGACCTGTCCAAGAAGGAAACCTGTCCAACCTCAAGGTACCCTACGGACTCAATCTTGAGATCAATGACGACATCATGAATGTCATTAACACTGTCCCCAAGAGAGACTAGCTCTAGTCCAACTGTTAGTGAGATACTTTCATCAACCTGAGTCAAACTTGGGAGTTTTATAAATAGGCTAACCTGAGAGTTATTGTCGGTAATCTCTAATTGCGAGTACTGCTGAGCCGATACCTGTAAAGAGAACATCCAAACGAATGAAAGGAATAAAATAATTCTTGTTACCCTCATTAGGCTATGTATCTTATACACCTTGAAATGATTGTTGGTTCACGGATAGATTTTTCATCTCTTTCTTCTCAGTAATGGAAGAATTATTATCCCGAGGAAGGAGATAAGAATGATTCCGTTGTTACCAACTGGGAGTGTAGGGGTGTTAGAGGATTCACCAGAACTTGGTGCTGTGTACCCAACAACATCCAGCAATGTCACCTCAACATTAAGGGCTATCCCTGCGAGTTCACCTGTTGTATAGCCTCTTTCTGGGGGGATTGTAAACTCCTTCTTCTCATTGATCTTCATTCCAAGAACCCCGTCGACAAAGCCCTCAACCAGCTTATTGTAGGAGAGGGTGAATTGTGCATTCGATGCCTGATCGACCAAATCACCATTTTCCTTTGTCATCTTATAGTCCACAATTATCACGTCATCCACCTCTGCGCCTGTCTCTGGAGAGTAGGCGCTTGTGGTGATCAGCGCAAGAAGGAAAATTGCCAAGATCAGCTTTTTCATTACGTCTAAATATTGGAAATGACTAATAAATGTATCGCATTACTTTCATCATCTTTTCTCACTACATATGTCCTTGGGATGTGATTATTGTATAACCTGAGTACCCTGTCGTCACCAATTATCTTGATATTTCTATTAATTTCACAATTTGGTCGTCAGTATTGAATTACACCCCCTGTACACAGCGTATACATTGAAAACCACACATACCTCTTCTTATCTACTTCTCCGTGGATATTTACTCATGACATCTTTCAGTCAACAGAGATTTGCGAAACAGGCATTCTTTCTTATGCTTGCCATTGCGCTTGTTTACATCTTGGTGTTCACAGACCTTAGATGGTGGTTTAATGTGACAGGAGTAGGGAGCGATGTGGAAAGAAATGAAGATTCAATAGACTGGGGTAACTACCTCAATTCCATCATCAAATAGGGAGGTTGCAAAGAGATATAAGGTGGAGAAAGAGGGGGCTTTGATGAGCATTTTCTTTGAGACGAGCAAGGGCAGAATCCACTACAAGATTGGAGAATTAGGTGATAAACCGATAATTTTCTTCGTACATGGTGCAAGTCCAAGTAGTCAGCACACCGAGTTCTGGAACGACATCCTACCGATCATGGAGAGGTACTGCACACCCGTTAGAATCGACTCTTACGGACACGGTAAGACAGAGTACAACGGGCAGAGAGCGGACTTTATGGAGAAGGCAGAGGGCATTCGCGAGCTTGTGGAGAACATCATTGGGCAGTACCCCGATCGCAGATATGGGATGGTCGGAAGAAGCCTTGGCGGAGCCATCACACAGTACCTCGTCTCGGGACCTCTCGGGGAGAAACTGGACTTCATCGGGCTGATCGCCCCCGCAGCAAGGGAGCGGGCCAAGGAGTGGCTGAAAGACTGGAAGAAACCGGTCTCGGTGATCTGGGACACGAAGGATCCTGCAGTCTCCGTCTCGGGTTATGACTACATCAAGGAGGTGGCACCACAGGTAAGGCTCTTTACTGCGGGTGAGCATCCCGATGCATCCAAAACCGTTCCTCAGGACAAACAACCCACACACGCTCCCGAGCTTGTCTACCCTGGGCTCTTCGAGCTTATGATGGCTGAGCTCACCGGGTAGTACCCTTAAATACCACTGGGGACACTTCACACTGTGAGAACACTGATATTCAGCCCGCATGATGACGATGGGATTATTGGGTGCTCCGCATTTCTGGAGGGTGGTACTGTGGTCATCGTGACCGATGGCTCCCTGGGGTACACTGACCTTGCTCAGAGGGAGGAAATTATCGATATTAGGAGGGAGGAGGCAGAACGGGCATACTCCGTCTACGACGCAGAGGTCATGAGGCTTGATTTCCCAGACATGTGTCTGAATCCCTACGAGTGCTTCACCACTCCTGACGGCAGGGGCGGACTATATTACCATTTCATTCGGATCATTAGACAGGTTCGGCCTGAACTGATCCTGATCCCTAACGAGCTGGACTTCCACCCCG
The DNA here is from genome assembly GCA_015522385.1 of Candidatus Heimdallarchaeota archaeon. The sequence continues at coordinate 19,060 of WAMJ01000280.1, read as the reverse complement.
ATCACAAGTCCACCCACCGTGCAGCTCTCGTGGCCATCCGTCAGGCCTCCTCCCCCATCCTCCCCGATCTTGGAGAGACCCACTCGGTCGTGAGGGTGATGCAGTACGAAGTGTGGAACCAGCTAGCTCATCGGTCGGAGGTCAGGGAGGTAGATCGTGCGAGGAAACTCATGGCTCTTTCGGAGTTTAAGAGCCAGTCGAGGATCTTAGATGAGGTTCCAGAAATTGGGGGGAGCGAGCACTTCTTCGTCATGTCCTGAAATCGGATATGTTTATAACTCTCTTTTTCAGATTTGGTCCATGATCGATTTCAATGCACTCGTGCAGGGATTGGAATGGGAGAAATCGGTTGTGGTTGGATCCACTCGCTTTGTTCCCATTACTGGAAAACTTGAGAGAATAGGAGAGGTGGATGTCGTGGTCGATGAGACTGCGGGAGTCACAATCAGCGAGTTGGAAAACGAGGACGTGAACCGCGTCTATGTGGACATTAAGAACAGGGGTGCGAGGTTGGTGATCTCAGGTCTGGTCATAGAGGGTGGTAGGCAGACGAGGACAGTTACCCGTCCCTTCATCGTTGACAGACCCGGAAGGCACATTATTGCCGTCAACTGCGTCGAGCAGGGCAGGTGGGCCTATGGTAACTCCACGTCAAAGTTCGAGATGAGGGGTAGGATGGTCTCCCGCAGGACCAAGCAATCTTACTCAAGACGACGTGCTACACAGTCTGCGACGTGGCGATCTATCAGCCATATCATGGAGACATATGACGTTCACGATAATATGGCTCCTACTCAGAACCTTGTCGAGGTAGAGGAGAGGATAATGGAGGGCAGGAGGGATGAGATCAACCGAATCAGGGAGAGGATCCTTCCTGCATTCACGGTAGAGGGACAGAGGGGTGTGGTGGTTCTCGAGGGGGGGCAGCCCACGAGCGTCGAGTGCTTCGATGACCCGGATAAGTGGAGTGCACTACGGGACCGCTTCGTTGAGGCCAACCTCTTGGACACACTTGCAAATGCCTCCGAGGAAGAGGAGAAGATCACGGAGTCGAGAGGTGAGATGGTAGCAGAGGGGGTAGATCCCTTGTGTGATGAGGTATCATTCAGGTTGAGCTGGAGTGATCTTGTTGGATGGGGAGTAGGGTACGAGGACGATGCAGTCTATATCACCCTTGGAAAGGACGAGGAAAGACACGATTCTCCCGATCCCGACTATGTCGAGAGAATTTGCAACATGGATTTTCGATCTCACGGTGAGGCACAGGGCTTCTTCGGCTGATCAACTCAAATCCATGGGCCACTCCGTGTCATACTCCTTTATATTTGATAAATTAATTTGTCAGAGCGTGACAAGGGATTTTTTCAAATAAGTATATTCAAATCCGAAAACATGTACAATATAGGTGAAAGACGTGGACATAGCACAATACAGCAGAAATTTCACACCGGACACCAGACTGAGAACCAAGTACGTCACTTGGGGGCTCTCTCTCTGGTTTTCAGTATCAGTACTGATCAACGGCTTCTTCGGGGTAATCAACTACTTCGACGAGACGTTTCCTACGGAGTTACTAATTGGGACTCTCTGGCTATCGGGTATCACCCTTGTGGTGCTCGTGGTCGTGGTCATCCCCTTCATATTCCTGTACTACCCGACCATCCGTTATGAGGTAGTGGAGAACGAGATCCATGTATTCCGTGGAATTATCACTAAGACCAGAAAGGTCGTTCCCTATAGAACAATCACCAACATGGAGATCAAGAGAGGAATTTTCGATAGGTTCTTCGGGATCGGGACCATCGAGATTCAGACTGCAGGGAACAGCAACCCGAACAAGGGGGGACCAGAGGAGACCATAGATGGCATTCCCAACGAGTATTTACTTCCCCTCCAGAACCACATCATCTCGATGGTGAGGGGAGTATCTGGTTCTCCTGGGACCTCTCATGACACTGATCCTGTTACGGCCATACTCGCTGAACTCAGGGATCTTAAGCTGCTCCTGAAGGAGAGACTACACTGAGATGTTGTTTTATCCACACCATCTCCACTAAGGATATTACAATGTAACGTGACACTGACATATGACCTCCAGACCCCAACTCTTCAAGGCAATACAGCACGAGGTGAGGTTAGAGATTATCTACCGGTTAAACATTGAGCACCCAGTGATATACAGTGACCTTCTAGACCTCACGGAGGGCTCGACGGGGAAGCTCAACTACCACTTACGGATACTGGGGGATCTGGTCAGTAAGACCGATGGGGGGTATGTGCTCAGTGAACACGGAAGAAAAGTCATCTCGTGGCTCAACAGATTATTTGAGGAGGAGGATTTCGATAACGAGAAACCCGCGGTTGTAATAGAGCCGTTCTACCCCATGAGGGAACTCAAGGCAAAGTACATTCTGTTCACAACAATCCTCTTCCTTCCCTTTGTTGGACTGGTCTTTATATCACCCTTGCTCTTACTCCCCATCGTCCTGTCATATCTGTTCGCCGCGGTATTTCTGGTCAAGTACTGTAACCGGATTACCTACCAGATGGACGAGGCGGAGATCATCGTGCACAAGGGGATCATCACATTGACTGAGAAGATCGTTCCCTACAGGACAATCACAAACATTGAGCTCGTTCAAGGACCCTTTGATCGTCTGTTCGGGATGTCGACTGTGAAGGTCTACACCGCTGGAACTAACATGAAGGGTGGGGCGGAGGAGACGCTTGTCGGTCTTCCCGACGGTGAGGATGTCAAGAACGCGATCTTCGAGAGGATTGCACTCCTCAATCCCCCGAAGTTCTCAGAGGATCACGCCTTCGCACGCATTCTCTCGTCGATAAAAGAGCTCAACGAGGAGCTAAGATAGCTAACGCCTGATCTTACGGGCTACCAGAACTGCCGATACAAGAAGCAGTGGTGTGGCGAGCGGGACAGATTGTGAAGTACTCCCCCGATTGGTGGAGACCACTGAGAAGGTGGAGTTCTCGAAATAGTCGGACATGTTCTGCGGCTCCGATCCCTGATCCACGAAAATCTTCTCTGCTGTATCCATGTTCACGAGAGCAAGTTGACCCCCGAATCCGTGGGTCGCGTCATGGCCTCGTACAACCACCCACTCCTCGATTGAGATGGGAATTACTGCAGATCTCGTAAACTCAACCGTTCCGTGGGCGTGGGTCAGGATTCTTCGACCAAGCAGTGTCCCGTTGAGGGACTCTACCTGCCAGTAATCGGCGTATCCTTCCTCTCCATCATCATTGTGGTAAAGGGTCACGTCGAAGTTCACCTTTCCCTCTAGTTCCTGGAACTCCACATCGGTAACATTGGCTTCCCTGAGATCAAGGGTCTGTGCAGTGCTTGCTGTTACCAAGATCAATATGGCAAAGATTGTCATAATTCTCATTGAGTGAGCTTTGTGGTACTGGTATTTGAAGCTCTGCTTGAAAATAATCTATTTGAACTTATTCGGAGTATCTGAAAAGATTATAAGCTTGATTAATTATTTATGAAGTATGGCCCAAGTTGAGAAAAGGGTAAGTGAATTAGAAAGCTTATTCAAAGATCTATTATTCTCTCAAAACAGGGTGATGAGCAGTATCGATCAACTTGCGGGCGAGATGACTGTATTCAAGGACGAGATGAGTGAATTTAAGGAGGAGATGCAGAGGGATCGTAAGGCGATGAGGGAGGAGATGAGTGAATTTAAGGAGGAGATGCAGAAGGATCGTAAGGCGATGAGGGAGGAGATGAGTGAATTTAAGGAAGAGATGAGTGAATTTAAGGAGGAAATGCGCAGGGATCGGAAGGAGATGAATAAGAAATGGGGAGATTTGGCCAATAAAATGGGGACAATAGTAGAGGATTTGATATTTCCAAATTTCCACATAATGCTCAAGGAATATTTCGGTCTCCACGAACCCGATGATATCATGATCCGCAGATGGAAAAAAATCAAGTCTAAAGGTATCAAGAAGGAATTCGATCTCATCGCAGTGTTCGAGGATAAAAAGCTGGTATTCCTCGATGAGACAAAATCAACCGCTTCAAAGGAGTACATTATGAGGTTCTCTGAATTCGTGAAGAGTGGGAAGTTCTTCGAGTTTTTCCCAGAGTACACGGGGTATCAACTTGTTCCCGTTTTTTCCTCGATATATCTAGAAGACTCCCTTGTCGACCTCCTGACCAAGGAACAGATATTTGCAGTCCACATCGAGGGCAGTATTCTCCATCTAAAAAATGTTGATGTAAAAAAGGTTTACAATCTCTAATCCTATGAGTTGCTGAGCATATTTGCTAACCGGATCAACTCCGCAAAAATCCCTGATGCTGTGACTTCTGCACCTGCCCCCGGTCCCTGTACAACTAGTGGATACTGGCTGTACCTCTTAGTTCTAAATAGTACTATATTCTCACTCCCCTTGAGGTTGGAGAACGGATGGCTGAGGGGATAGTTTTGCAACTTCAAGGTACACTTCCCGTCCTCAATCGATCCGACGTACCTGACGGACTCTCCCCTCTCTGCTGCCTCTTCGCACAACCTCTTCATTCTGTCGTCCTCGGAGGAGACCTCCTTCATGAACTCCTGAACTGAGCCTGTGAAGAGATTATCGGAGATCATGGTCTCGATGGAGACGTCCTCTAATTCGATATCTGACCCTGCCTCCCGTGCGAGGATGACCAATTTGCGAGCGAAGTCCAAACCGGACAAGTCATCCCTGGGATCAGGTTCGGTGTATCCCTTTAGTTTTGCGTCCTTGACCACGTCCGAGAATCTCGCCCCGGTTGCTAGTTGGTTGAAGATGTATGAGATGGTTCCTGAGAGAACCCCCTCGATTGAGAGGATCTCATCTCCGGTCTTGATCAGGTCCTTCAACGTACTGATCACGGGAAGACCTGCTCCTGCGGTAGTCTCGTAGAAGTAGTGGGTAGATCTCACCAGTGGATTCACGGATGCTTGTGGATCCATGTACCTACTAATCTGACTGTAGTATCCAAACGGGCCAGAATTCGCCCTCTTGTTGGGGGTGATAACGTGAATGCCCCTATCGAGCCACGACCTGTACCTCAAGGCAACATCCTGCGAAGCGGTGCAGTCAATTATTACTGCATGCGGGATGTGGTCGTTGTCCACGGAGTCCTCCAGTTTCTTCAGGTCGTAGTTCTCCCCGTTCTTCTCAAGGGTCTCTCTCCATTTTGAGAGGTCTATCCCATCCCCAAGGAGCATCTTCTTCGAGTTGGACAGAGCACTGATCTTCAGGTCTATGTTCAAGCTGTCCCTCAACCACTGCTGTTGCTTGGCTATCTGCTCGATGAGTGCCCCACCGATGAGCCCCACTCCTACTATCCCAACGGACAGTGTGAGGTGGGAGAGATAGAACGCTGAATGCACCGACCTTAGTCCCTTGGTCATATCGGTGCTGTCCAGAACGACCGAGATATTCCGTTCAGAACTCCCCTGTGAGATCATTCTCACATTTATCCGCGCTCGGGCTAAGCTCTGGAAGAGAATGGACGCGATACCTTGCTGGCGCACCATATTGTCTCCAACGACGGAGAGTATTCCACAGTTCTTCTCCACGGTTACTGTGCTGATCTCTCCTTGCAAAGCTTCGTAGGCGAATGCCCTCTCGATTGCCTTCTTCCCCCTCTCTCCGTCTTCTTCCCTTACAGCGACGCAAATGGAGTATTCCGAGCTTCCCTGCGAGATCATGATCACCGAGATGTTGTCCTCGGAGAGTGCTGTGAATAACTTCCTCGCTATGCCTGGCACCCCTATCATCCCAGTTCCTTCCAGTGTGAGCAGGGCTATTCCCTCGATTGTAGCTATTCCTTTGATAAGACTCTTCTTCTTACCTCTCGGTGATCCCGTAATTCTCGTCCCCCTCACGGTGGGTCTGAACGTGTTCTTGATTACAATCTCGATGTTGTTCTCCCGTGCAGGTTGTATGGTCCCCGGGTGCAGGATCTTCGCCCCGAAGTATGCGAGCTCGAGGGCTTCAAGGTAGGAGATCTCCTCTAGGATCACGGCATTAGGTACTCTTCTGGGGTCTGCGCTAAAAATCCCGTCCACATCCGTCCATATGTGGACAGTGGGCGACCCGAGCAGTACTCCGAATATGGCAGCGGAGAGATCACTTCCGTTCCGTTTCAGAGTGGTGGGATGACCGTCAAGAGTTGAAGCCACGAACCCGGTAATCACAAGTGTACCCTTGAAGTCTCCAACAACTTTTTCAAGGTTCTCTGAGCTCAGCTCCCAGAGTACCGAGACGGAACTTGACTCGTTCTCCACCACTAGGACCTCCCTTGCGTCGATCCTTAGCACCGAATGCCCCACGGATTTCAGGTAATTTTCCATAATAATCGTGGACCACTGTTCTCCATAACCAAGTATCTGTGCCTCAATCTCAGGGCTGGTAGCCCCGGTTATCCAGATAGTTCTGAGTAGGTTTCTCAGATCCTGAAAATCTGATTTAATCCGTCCTTCAACGGTGCTTTCTACACCCAGCTCTTTGCTGGTTATCACATGGAGATTGTAGAGCTCTTCTATGCTGTTGCTCTCCTTCATGAAGATCGCTTCATCGATGAGTGCTACTAGCTTGTCAGTCACGCCTCCCATAGCGGAGAGAACAACTGCCTGCCCTTCCTCTACTATCTCAGCTACTTTTGAGATGACTTCCGCATCTGCGAGACTGGATCCTCCAAATTTGTGTACTTCCCAGTTCACTAAACTCTCGATGGATTCGGTGTTTAATGAAAGTGTCTATTTAATGTCCAATTCATACCGTCCGATCTCGATTGTTACCGTTATGTAAGGGAGGTATATTCTCTAGAAGAACTTGCCGACCCCCTTAGGGAGGTGTCATGCGGGGGGTTCTTCATATTCGTGTACTATGTCTGCTGATTAATCACTTCTGGGATTCGTTTACATAGGTGACGATATATCTATACTATGGGGCAATATAATTCAACAGAAATCTCGATCAACCCTTTTCTATAGTGTAGGTCAAAATATTGGTGATGAAACGCCTTAACATACTTGCTTCTCCTCTAAATTTATCAATTGAATGGTGGAATGGGATGTTATGTAGCATTTGTCGGCCGAGAAAAATGCTTATAATGTATTAATATAATATATTTTCATGGATCTTGAGGAACTTCTATTTAGAGGGGATATAGAAGAATTCTGCACACAGTATCACTCTACTGCCCATCTAGATCCAAAAACTCAATTACTATACGCATTTTTTCTTCAGTTCAAAGGTAGGTACACTGAGTCACTTGATGTTCTCAAAGCTATTGATGTTTCGCCTAGTCATGAACTTTATGCTGATATCCTACTACGACAGGCATACGCCCACTGGGGTGTGTCTAACTATTCCAAGATGAACGAAATATTAGATCTTGTGCACCTCTATCTCTCCAATAATGACAGTTTAAATTCGATACTTCACGGTGAGTTCTACCGTACAAGGGCAATCTACCATGGTTTTACTGGACAATATGTCAAGGCTATTACTGACAATCTTCATGCATTAGAGTTTCTAGATTCGAGCTCCATTCGAGGTGTGATGGATGTTGTTGTTGTTTCAACAAATCTGGCCATAAATAATATTAGGCAAGGTAGTTTCGCGGAGGCAGAGCAGAGACTCAAGGATATCTCCCACCTAGTGTCACAGATCCCAAATAACCCTCATACTGGTCATTATTATTATGCCCTTGGTCTGCTACTGGCACATTCAGGTGCAGAGTCCGAAGCCCTTGAGAAGTTTAGGGAGTCGGAAAAAATTGCTAAACTCTGGGAGAACAATAGGGATTTGTCAAAGATATACCTCTCTGCAGTAGAGATTCTTTCTAGACGTGATCTTAAACTCACACAGCTATGGTATGAGAAGCTACTATATCTCGAATCTTTCAATGGCACGAAGATTATCGACGCACGGCGTAAAGTTGCAAAAGCAATCTGGCAGAAAGCCAATCCAAGACTTCATATCAAGTTTAAATCGCAGAAGGCGTTTGAGGAAATTCTCGAGGGATCCTTGGTTAGTGGGCACTTGCGTATCAAATGTATTTCACATCTCATCGAACTCTATCTGATTGAGATCAGTGTCATTGACGAAAGTGAGAAATCACCACTATGGGTCGAAATAGATCAGTTAATCTCCGATCTCCTCAATATCGCAAATATCAATAATCTCCTAATTTATAGGGTCAATGGGTTGATTCTCGCAGCTAAATTCCAGTATGTTAGGGGCGATTACGCAAAATATGAGCTGCTTATGGATCAAGCGCAATATATCGCAGAGGATTCTGAGATCCAAAGTTTAATAGTAGATGTTCTTCACCATCGGGAGACTGTTGATAAATCAATATTAAAATCCCACCGAGCACTTGACTCGAATCCATCATTGACCGAAAAGCTCACGAAGAGCGACATCATAGATTACCTAAAAATGGTTCAGAGAGTTATTCTGTGAGCACCCTTGATGGGTAGTAGGGATTTATCTGAAGAGGAATCTCAGTACCCTCAGGAAGAATCCTGGGTATGGGGGATATTTCAAACCATCGTCAAACCATGGGCTGGCTTTCAGTACTGTCTTTATGTGTGAGAAGGTATCAAATCCATAGACTCCTTTGTACTTCCCTATTCCGCTGTTTCCGATACCACCGAAGGGAACTCCTGCAATTCCCGCATGCATGGCAGTGGAATTGATCCCCAGGTCTCCTGAGGGGTACTGCCGGCTTATTCTTTCCATGAATTCCTTGTCCGTGCTGAAGATGTAGAATGCAAGAGGTGTCGGATTAGCAGCAAGGACCTTCATTAGGTCCTCCTCGTTATTGTATCCTCTGATGATGAGGATGGGTCCGAATATCTCCTCCTTACTCAAAGTGCTCTCCATGTCCGGATCGAGAACAAATATAGGCGGGATAAACCTCTCATTTTTGTCCATCTCCTCACCGGACGGTACGATGATGTTCTGTCCCTCCACCATGTTCTTTAGTCTGTCGAAATTTCGCCCGTTTATGATCCTGCTGTAGCCCGGGTTTTCCTTAGTTTTCCCATAGAACTCCGTGACTGTGTCTTTCAGGACATTGACGAATTTCTCCTTGATCGGCTCTTCTACCATGACATAGTCGGGTGCAACACAGGTCTGACCATTATTAAAGAACTTCCCAAGGGCTATTCTCTTCGCGGCTAACTTCAGATTCGCCGTGCGGTCGACTATGACGGGTGACTTACCTCCTAGCTCTAGAGTGACGGGGGTCATCGTCTCGGCAGCTGCCTTGTAAACAATCTTTCCCACCTTGGGGGAACCGGTGAACATGATGTGTCCCCACGGTTTCTTCAACAGGTACTGGGAAACCTCGGGTCCCCCTTCGGCCATCTCGACATACCCTTGCTCAAATGCTTCCTCAATGACCTTCCTGATGACTGCGGATGTCAGAGGTACGAACTCGGAGGGTTTGATGAGTGCGACATTTCCTGCTGAGATCACTGATACAAGCGGGATGAGCAGTAGGTTAATCGGGTAGTTCCAGGGGGAGATTATCAACACCTTTCCCTTGGGGACCTTTTGGATCTCGGCTTTAGACCCGATGTTGAGTATCCCTGCGGACATCTTCTTGGGTCTCATCCAGCCCTTAAGATGTTTGATTACGTAGTTGATCTCGTCATACACCATGCCGATGTCCGTGAGGAAACTGTCGATCTCCGATCTACCAAGCTCCTGCTTCATTGCAGTAAACACCTCTTCCTCGTGTGCTTTCAGGGCCTTCTTGAGCCTCTTCAAGGAGGCAATGCGGTGTTTCCTGTCTAGAGTTCTGTTGGATTGAAAGTATGTTTCCATCCTGCGGATCTTCTCTTCTATCTCTTCTGGTGGAGTTTCCTGTGGCTTGCTTAGGGAGATCTGCTGCGCCATCCAATAGAGGTTCTCAGCACCGTTTATAAACCCATTGAGAGCCCCAATTTATGTTGTGCTTTAGTAGAGGGGTATCTTGGGGTCTACCAACCTTGCCCACGCATTAATTCCACCGTGGAGGTTCTTTACATTGGTGTATCCCATCCTCTTGAGCTTGACCAGTGCTCTCGCAGACCTTATACCCGTCTTACACTGAAGGATGATCAAATCGTCTTTGGCTATATCGTGCTCGTGGATTCTCTCCTCGATCAGCCTCTCAGGGATAAGAATCGACCCATCAATCCTCCCGATCTGGAGCTCGGTGGGGTTACGCACATCAATGAGCACGTGTTTCTCACCCTTTCTGCGAAGCTCCTCAAGCTCCCTTACATCGATGTTCTCAACCAACTCTGCGTCCTTAGAGCTCACACCACAGAACTCGTCGTAATCGATGAGCTCAGTTACCTCTGGATTCTCTCCACAGACTTTGCAGTCTGGGTTCTTCTTGAGTTTTAGCTCCCTGAAGGACATGTCCAAGGCATCATAGAGCATCAGTCTCCCTATCAACGGTTCACCTATTCCAAGAATGAGTTTGATGATCTCGGTTGCTTGGAGAGTACCGATTGTTCCTGGAAGAACTCCAAACACTCCTCCTTCCGCACATGACGGTACGAGACCTGGTGGTGGAGGATTGGCGTAGAGACAGCGGTAACACGGGCCTCTCTTCGCATCGAATACAGAGACTTGTCCCTCGAACTGGAATATTGATCCGTAGACATTTGGAATTCCTAGGAGGACACATGCGTCGTTCACGAGGTACCTTGTCTGGAAGTTGTCGGTGCCGTCACAGACGACGTCGTATCCTTCCATGATCTGAAGTGCATTGTCTGACCTCAGTGAGTCATTGTAGGTTATGACCTCAATTTCGGGATTAATCCCCTTAAGGCGTTGGGAGGCCGACTCGATCTTCTGTCTCCCGATGTATTCAGTCGAGTGGATGATCTGCCTCTGCAGGTTGCTCTCATCGACGACGTCAAAATCTACCAGTCCAATAGTCCCAATTCCAGCAGCTGCCAAGTACATAGCGATAGGTGATCCAAGTCCTCCTGCTCCTATTACAAGGACTCTGGCATTTTTCAGCTTCTCCTGCCCCTCCACCCCAACTTCGGGCATTATGATGTGCCTGCTGTATCTCTGGTAGTCTTTATGGGTCAGATCCTTCATGAGGTTCCCCCCGCTATTGAGGGGACAATCGAGATCTTGTCTCCCTGCTTCAATTTCGTGGAATCTGCGTACCTTATGTCCTCCTCGTTTAGGTAGACGTTCACGAAATCCATGAGTTTTCCATCTTCGTACAGGTGTCGCTTCAGGCTTGGGTAGCTAGTCACCAGGGCGGTGAGTGCATTCTCCACATCTTCAGCCTCAACTTTCACCTTCTTCTGATTGTTTGTATACACCCTCAAGGGTGTGGGTATCGCTATTGTAACTTCGGTCATTCTTTTTCCTCCGTAATTTTCTCTTGTATAAACTCCCTCTTCTCACTGTCCTTCCTTCTCCATGAGGTGATTTCCTTCGCCTTTCCCCCCTCGACAGCGAGCACCATATATGACAGGTTCGGGAACGAGTGATCAAGGTCGAACTGCGAAGGTTTTGCCGGATGATCCGGGTGTGAGTGGTAGATCCCAATGATCTCGTCCCCTCTCTCGTCCACCTCGTCCTCTACTCTCATGAGCTCCAAAGGATCGATGTTGTACCTACGGGTTGGTGTTCCCGAGTTGGTGTTGCGCATTCTCCTTACTTCTGTCACAAGATCCCCTCTTCCGATGAGAAGTCCACAGCATTCTTCATTGTATGCCTCCTCTCCATGCTGGAAGATCTTGTCGAGAAGCTGCTGTTTTATTTTGACCATCATTTTCCCCTCCACACTGGCTCTGATAGGTAGCGTTCTCCCCGATCTGGGAAGATGGTGACAACTACCCCCTTCTCGATACTCTCTGCCACAACCTTGCTGGCAAAGTACGCTGCACCTGATGATGTTCCAACGAACAACCCGTGGTTACGGGCCAAGTCTCTTGTGGTCTCAAAGGCCCTGTTGGTGTCCACCTCTATGTGGCTATCTGCAAGGGAAGGATCATAGATCCCTGGTACGATGGCTGTCTCCATGTGCTTCAACCCCTCGATTCCATGGAACGGACTACTGGGCTGGAAGGATATAGTGGATATGTCTGGTATCTCTTCACGTAGTCTCCTACTGATCCCGACGAATGTTCCCGAGGTTCCAAGACCAGATATGAAGTGCGTTATCTTACCTCTGGTCTGCTCTAGGATCTCCGATGCAGTTGTCGTGTAATGAGCAATCCAATTGGCATCGTTGTTGTACTGATCCGCGTAGAAGTATTTCGGATCCACAGCCATCTCGGTAGCGACCTCAATGGCACCATCAGTTCCCTCCATCCGGTCAGTGAGGACAAGATTTGCTCCATAGGCTCGGAGCATCTGAAGCCTTTCTCGTGATGCATTCTCTGGTATACAGATGGTCAGGGGTATCCTGAGTGCTGCACATATCATGGCGTATGCGATTGCAGTATTTCCCGAACTTGCGTCAATCAGTTCTTTCCCCTCTAATCTTCCAGAGTTTATTGCTTCCAGAATAATTGATCGAGCAGCTCTATCCTTGACGCTTCCTCCTGGATTCAGCCACTCTGCCTTAGTGAAGATCTCAACATCCGGATTCGGTGATTCCAGTCTGATGAGAGGGGTATTGCCAATCTGCTGTATGATTGCTGGTAGCTCCTGCGACACTGGTGTCTCAGCAGGACGAGTTGCACTAATTTCCATCTGTTGAATATTCTGTCTGCTCTCACCATAAAAAATGGTTAAGACAAGAGTAGGGTATCACTTTTCTAAGTATATCATTTCTCAAAGATTCGAACATCTTGAAAGTTAGTTGCGAAATGCTACTATGGTGGTTCTATCCCTCATGTCCGAATATTCGAAGCATGGCTTAATATGCTATGAATTATCAAATTTGGACAAATACCACTGACTTCTCATTCCGCACCTTTAGATCCATCTTTGCTCTCAAAGAGTTCGACCTCATCAACACCTGCAAAGACTGCTTCCTCTGCTCCAATCAAACCACCGATGAACTCCATCGCCTGTTGTCTTGCCATCTCTCGGAATTCAATCCACTTCCTGCCTATTGCACTCATTCTTTGTTGGAGATCCCCGAGGTTCTTGAATCCTGTGTAGCTAATGTCCACTGAGTCATCGATCTCCAATAATCTGGGTTTGATGACCTCTTCCCAGTCATCTCTAAGAACAACAATGGTTTTCATTCTGAAGGTAAGATCACCAATAGTGATCTGATCCCCACTCATCCTGAAATTCTGACTTTTCCCAGAGAGGCTGAACTTAGCTTTACTTGTCAAATTAGGGATTGTCTTGTTGAACCCGATGAGCAACATTTCTCCAGCTCTCCTGTAGTCATACTTACCGAGATCAATCGGGAAGAGTACCAGGCCTACGGGTGGATGCCAATCCTCCTCAGTACTAGGAAAGGTCAAATTGTCCCTATCAACCCTGTACCCCCTGCTTAAGTCTTCCTCTTTTAGTGTGCTAAGAATGTGATTGAGGTTGTATTGGGGTTTCTTTAGCTCCTTCCTCAACCTTATTCCCATCTCTCGTGCAGTCTTCTTATTTGATTCTTTATCCCTAGGTGTATCCGTGCTTTGTAAATTCTCCTTCTTCGTCTTCATCTGTTCCATTGGAAGTGTTGAGACGATTATCATGACTAATGTAGCAGTTGCCAAGATCAAGATGACAAGTGTCCAAAATCGGGAAGTCAAGAAGCCGAAGATGACTGCAGTTTGTACGAAGAAGATATTTCCAATAAGGCTCCTTGCACTTCCGTATCTCCGATCAAGCTCCTCGAATATGTTGAGAGTCAGAACAGGTGGTTTTTTCCTTTGATTAAATAGGTATACTGGTTCAACAATCATTGGGATCAATGCTATGAACTCAAATGGTTGCCGTGCGCCGAATAGTCTGAGTACAATTATGTACAGGAAGTTAAGTTTCCACATGTTCCGAACGATATCGTCCATCCCCACCTTCGATCGTCCGAAGAATTCATTATCCCTTGAAGGAATTACCCATAAGGTAAGTGGAAGGAGCAGAGCAGAGTAGTCGACATATCTTATGGGTATTGTCGAACCAATGATACTCACCGCACCTTGTGACTGTGTAAAGAAAGTCATTCCCACCCAGAAAATCACAAAGAAGATCAGCTGACCCTGTACTTCCACAGATTCATTTCTCCTCGTCTCGAAAATTGAATACGACACCACCACCGAGAGAACTATGACCACTATTGTGTAGTACATTTTTGATGAGTCCCATGCTGCAGCAATAATCCATAAGATATGCAGTATACCCTGTAGACCTGCAGATTTATTGGCTGGGGTAAACTCTTCGCTCACAACTAATAGAACCTGTTGGTGATTTATAATTCTTCTTCAACACGGGGGTGTATCAGTGTGTGGCAGTTACGGTATTGGATTGTGCCTGTGCCTCGAGGGCTTGATACAGCGCACTGAAATCGGGATCTCGTCTCGCTCTTGAGAATAGCCGGGTAAACAGAACCCTCATGATGAACACGGGATTGAAGAGAGAGCTTGGGCTCTTGCTCATCATCATGGCTTGGAGGAAAGCCTCGTAGATCTTCGGATTCGTGCTGGCCAGCTGTACGTGCTTTATGTACCAGTTCATCATCTTACCGCTAAGTGTCCTCTTGCCTTGGGCCTCTGGTACTCTCAGCATGTCCGTAAAGGACAATCCCCATGCGAAAGCCACAAAAGGCTCGACTTTCTTGTAGAATTTCTTTGCGACGAATTTCTTGCTCTTGGAGAGATAATTGTCAAGCTCTTTCGCTTCGATCGCTGCTATTGTCATCCCTTGTCCGTATATCGGATTGAACGATGTGTACGAGTCCGAGAAGGGCAGGAAGCCTGAGGGTAGCTTGATCTTATCGTATCTAATCCTCCTTGTCCGTGGGTAGCCGTACGAGGTGATGGGACTATGGGGCTTGAGCCTCTTCATGAATTCATAGACACATGTGTCGTCGTTCCCCCTTGCAAATTCGAGGAAGGACTCCTCGTCCGTACCTGGGTGATCGTTCATGATGCCGGTCAGGGTGACCAGTAACCCCTCGTTCGTATTGAGGAGGAGTGCGTACCTCATATTGTTTGGAAGATCTGGTGAGATAATGATGTTTGGGATTTCCACATTCTCGGGGTACTCATAGACTCGCGAGACATACTTCACTCCCACCTCGAGGGAGTTGACTGGGATGTCATCGAACCCGAATTCCCCAAGCCATGCATGGGTCTTGGACGCCTTCCCCATGGCATCGATCACTAAATCTCCCGAAATGACGTCCTCTCCCTTGATCTTTACTCCTGTAATTGCATTTGACTCCTTGTCGTAGGTCAGTCCCTCGATATGTGTTCCTTCCATGAAGACAATATTAGGGATCTGACGTAACTGCTTAATTATAGCCCAGTCAAGATAGTACCTGAGGAAGATGGCAGATGGTGCATTCAGATCACCAGTCGCCTTCCAACGCTTGTACTGCATCCAGTGGACCCTTCCAAAGTCTATGAAGGTGGTGTTCTTCTCCTCAAGAAGTCTCTTGGTCTCGGGGAAGTACTCTGAGATGATCTCGAAGCCCTTGGTGTAGATCAGGTGGGCATGGTTCGCCTGTGATACTCCCTTCCTGAATTGTGGGTGGTCTGGGAGAACGTCCCTCTCGATCAGAATCACCTCGTCAAAATGCTTAGATAGGACCCTACTAGCTAGAAGTCCTCCCATACTGGCTCCCATCACTATTGCCCTAGCTCTTTTCATAGTCCTGTGTTAGACCGAACTATCTTTAATTATTTCGTCCCTTGATTAGAACCGACAAAAATACCATACTTATTGAACTCTCGACAGGTGACTTGAAAATTCTGTTACATTTCAGATGGCATTGTGTTAAAAAATATTTTTGTTTTTCAGAAGGTACGGGGATGTTTATTTACAAAACTTTCTGTCTCAATACACTCTGTATACAGTGGGCGTTATGGCTTAAACTTACTCACTATTTCTGCAGCCTCTGCTTCTCCCACAATCCTGTCAATCATGGGATAGAGAATATTCTCTTCCTTGTCGTTGTGGACCTTTAGGACTCTGAGCATCTCACTTGCCTCCTCATCGATCTCTGGACTACCTCCTTCGAGTATCTTCTTGATCTCTGCAAGGTGTCCCTTGATCATTGTATGCTCCTGCCTCATGACCTCTGTGGGGCCGGTATTGACGTGCCCTGTCTTCTCCTCGAACTTGGGAAAAAGCACCTCCTCTTCCCACACGATGTGCTGCTCCAGTCCCTCCTTGAAGGTGGAGAACAGTCCAACCGCTTTCTGGATGTCCTCATTTTTAGTCTTCATCATCTCCTCGAAGATGGCATCAAGCCTGTCGTGGTCGTGGCTCATGAATCCATTTACTGTGTCCATAGTCATTGCTTTCCAATATACAGCAATTATTAAAATATTCTTACAAGAGGGACTTACTCTTGCTCTGAAAGTATCTGCGTCTCCTTCCGTTCTACCTCTCTGACCTTGGAGCCAATCACCATCGCTCCTCCGATTATTACGAGATTCTTTATGATGTACTGCCCCTCGAGGGTGAGTGCATAGGGGAAGATGGTAAAGACCTGATCTGGCAGTAGGATTATTGGGAGGAATGTACCTCCCATCTGCAATGCAAGGAGAAATATGGCTGCTCTCTGAAGTCTCTTAAAGAGAAATCCTATTCCGATAAGAACCTCCCAGACGCCCAAGATCGGGATGAATATATCTGGATCAAATATCCATGAAGTCGTGGCAATCACCAGCTCATTAGCTGGGCTAAGTCCAAATGGTTTGAGAGCTCCGAACCAGATAAATACTATGGCTATTCCATACCTGAGGATGTTTAGTCCATGGGTGTCCAAGAAACCTGTTATGCGTAAATCTATGTTCTCGTACATGTCGAGAACCTCGCTCTTTCCAATCATTATGAGAAATTGGCCTCTGGATATATTAATGCTCTAGTAAGAAATATCATCCATTTTGGTTATTTATTCGGTATGTCTGTATATTGTGTGAATAATTTCTGATCATCGGTTTATTACTTTGGCATCAATCTATGTTATCAAGAATCACTGACCTTCTATTAGGAACATTTTACCTGAATAGGCCACTTCTATTAATTTATACCTCTCCGAATTCTCCTCAATGTCTCCATAGTGTCCAAGGATAGAGATGGCATCACTAGAGTATATTCTCTTGAGGAAAGGTCATCTGGTGTTCGAGATTTCCACTCATCTCTGCTCTTACCGAGTTAGATCTTCATGCCCAATGAGTGGTGGCTAGGAGCGTATAGGTCAAGGTCATTCGTACCTTAAGCTATGGAATCAGTATGAACTGCGCATAGTCACGATTATACGACATTTTTTCACAATGACTGTTCCACTCTGAGGAACCCAAATAAACAAGGACACAATACATAATTGTGGAAAATCGGGAAATCAATTTCGGAGTAGTCGTCAGGCAGACAGGTCTTATGCTTCTGTTCGTTGCTCTCTTCAACAGATTCATCTCCATGACCTTTGTACTAAACTTCACCACTGCTGGTGTGAACTCAACCCTGCTTTTTGTCTTCCTGACCCTGTCCTCCTTCTCCATCTCGAGGATACAACTGAATGAGGGAATTAACCAGAACCTATACTGGCTGGTCTGGGCACTGTTCACATTTTTCACCGTCGTGGCAACTATTGACAATGCCTTACTTGGTTCCCTTGCGAGTGGACTTGCCCTCCAGCTCATGGGGATACTTCTCTTGACAAACCTTGACCTTGCTTCTGTCGAGACACAGACCTCACTCGTCTTAGCAACTACTGGTCAGTATCTAATCTATGCCATTCTTGGTGGGCTCTATGTGTTCGGCACAGAACTTGGAAAGTCGATCTACTACCTCATTCTCCTCGTCACCACGCTGTCTATCCAGATCTCACCGTCCACACCTATTCCTAAACCTGGGAGCTTGTTCCTTGTCTACCCGTATTTGAACTTCCTCCTCCTCTTCCTCGGGGTACCATCCCTTGTTGCCACATGGACATTCGATGGAGCTCTGGTGTCGTTTATCCCACTCCCGGTTTATATTATCCTTCTCAGCGTAGTCATGTCGCTCTCCGCACTGGTCGCATTTGTCTACCCAAACCTTGTCAATCACTTATCTTTCGGGATAGTCGCTGCGGTGTACTCTCTCGCTCTGTTGGATGTTTTGCTCCTTAAGCTTCTCGTACCCGTATCCATCGGGCTTATCATCTACATTGCTCTATCCCTCATCTCCGCAACAAGGGATGTGACTATACCCATGTTCAAGCAGATGTTCTTCGTCCAGCAGTTCCTCATCACGATATTTCTCTTCCTCTACGTCTCAGCGGGGAACTGGGCTTTCCTCCCGTCTTTTTTGGGTGTGGCATCTCACGGTCTAGCATGGTTATACCTGTTCCTTTCGGGTCTCTTGGTAGTGGGGTCGATCGTACTCACAAGGAGGTACGCATCATGAAGAAAAAATATGTCACATCAATCCTCGTCATTGGGATGATCGCCCAGATCGTGTTCCTTTCCCCAATGCTCATTCCGCCCAAAGATGCATCTGCCCAGGTCATTCGTGTGATGACCTACAATATCCACCAGTACTATGTACTGGATCCTCGAGATATCGAGGACAAGACTGGTCGATATGTCTTTGACGACTTGCTGAAGGTCATCAAAGAATCGGGTGCGGACATCATTGGTCTACAGGAGAACGAGGGGTTACGACTTTCCTCTGGAAATCAGAACGGGGTGGCATGGCTCGCATCGCAGCTAGGTATGTACTACTACTATGGGCCAGCGACCTCTGAGCAGATATACGGAGAGGCCATTCTCTCCCGATGGCCGATCATCCAGCAGGAGTGGAAGCAGTATCCCCGCCCTGAGGGCATAGAAAGGGGAGTAATGTACGTGGTTATCGACAGTCCAATTGGTCAGCTGAATGTCTTCAACACTCACTTCGAGATAGACCGATTCAAGAC
>WAMJ01000279.1 GCA_015522385.1 Candidatus Heimdallarchaeota archaeon | reverse complement strand
CTTCGAAATAAAAAAAGGAGCCGGAGCTCCTTCTACAAAACCACACTCACACATCAGTCTCTCGTCTCGCTCTAGGTAGAACTCCTTGAGTTTCAGACAAAAGCCTCGGACCTAGTACCCGTCAGCTAAACATCTCGCAAATGCTCGACGCTCACACTGCGGGGGTTCTTCGTGTCTTTTGCACGCGTCCTTGTCCAATCACAGCACGTCACTGTCACCAGTCCCGTGCTCTCAGTCAGTCAAATGAGATGTGATCAGAGTGGGTAATTCGTTTTAAGACCAGCTTCGAGCTTAGATGCATTCAGCTCTTATCTGGGATGGCGTAGCTACTCGGCAGTGCCTTTCGACAACCGATCCACCAGAGGCCACCACACCGCGTTCCTCTCGTACTGACGGCACGCTACTTGCAATTACCCAACAGCCCAATTAGATAGAAACCAACCTGTCTCTCAACGGTCTGAACCCAGCTCACGTTCCCTTTTAACGGGCGAACAACCCTACTCTTGGCAGCTTGTGCACTACCAAGCGAGGAAGAGCCGACATCGAGGAAGCAAGCCGCGAGGTCAATTCATCCGGACTTTGCCGTAGTTTAGCCTCACAACTATTTTGTGATCGTCGACCCACAATTGTCTTCAAGTCCGCAGTATGGTGGCTGCGAACGCGCATATTGGATTTGTGAACTGCGAAACCATCCTGGGGTCACTGGACGTACGGTGAATACGTCCTCATCCAGGTGAATTTACAGATATTTGTTGGAAGTTAGGATCCTGTATTTGCTTTAACTGTGGGGTTTGGAGCGATGTTATAATATGTAGTGCTAAAGTCCTGGGGACTCTAGCCCGCGACAACTCTGTTACCCCTGAGGTAACTTTTCTGCCACCACCGGCCCCTATTAAGGGGGACACGATGGATCGCTAAGCCCTACTTTCGTAACCGCGAGCATTATTGGTGTGCTCACGGTAAAGCCAGCTTTTGCCTTTGCACTCAACGGAGGGTTTCTGCTCCTCCTGAGCTGACCTTTGGGCACCTCTGTTTCCTTATCGGAGGTGTGCCGCCCCAGCCAAACTGCCCATCTCGAATTGTCCCTGTCGCAACAGGTGAGTCTACCTAGCCACCATAGTCAGTGTTCCATTGTTGCTCACGCACCCCCGGAGAGATGCGATCGACGCTCCTGACTACGCTCTGTATGATGACCAAGTAAACAGTCCGAAACTGCAGTAAAGCTCTCAGGGTCTTCTCTTCCCAATTGGGCCATCCGGTCTGTTCGCCGGATATGCAGGTTCACCGGTTTCTAGGCAGGGACAGTAGGAGCCTCGTTGGTCCCTTCATGGGCGTCGGTAATTATCCGACAAGGCATTTGCCTACCTTAAGAGAGTCATGGTTACTCCCGCTGTTAACCAGAGCTTAGCCCGGTTGGACCCGGATTTGACTTACTGGCACGGAGCAGGATACACTAACTATACAAAGCGTTTCCGCGTCGCAGTTAGCTATGTTTTTGTTAAACAGTCGGGCTCCTTTTGTTTGTGACACCTTCGGTCCCTACTTGATTCAAGACTAAAGGCCATGATTATCCCGTAGTTACTCATGTAATTTGCCGAATTCCCTTGCCTAGATTACACCGAAAGGTCTTAGCCTTCTCAGCCTAAGGACACCCGTGTCGGTTTAGGTACGGATACGCTCTGTCCATGTATAACCATTTTCGAGGAGTTTTGGAAATCGACCCCAGTCAACCTATAGCGGAGACCTATTGATCACTTCACCCCCGTCTCAGCGCAACGCTACTCTAGGGGCTTATAGACTTAACTTGCTTCCACAAGGGGGCCTATCCACAACTGTCTGGTTATACACTATTGTTGCCATCTTCGAGCGCAGGATACGAATATGAACGCATTTCCCTTTTGCGGAGTTCGTCTTAAGAGTCCGCTTAGGACCGCCTAACCCTGAGCTGATGAACATTGCCCAGGAACCCTTGCCTCTATTCGACCTTGGGGTTTCTCACCCCAATATCTGCCTACTACTACCAGGATCTACACTACGACTCGGTCCACTGGACGTCACCGCCCAACTTCAGCCCAAGCCGTACGCACGCATACCGGATCACGTACTCAGTACGTGCCTGCGGGTATCGGGAGTAGATTTTAGCCTCGTCCATTTTCAGAGCCGCATCGCTCGATGAGTAAGCTGTTACGCTTTTGTTAGTGGGTTGCTGCTTCTAAGCCTACCATCTCATTGTCTTAGCGACACGACGTCCTTCATTTTTGCACTTAATCTACATTTGGAGCCCTTAACCCGCATCTAGCTTATTCGCTTCGCGGTTGCCACCCTTACGGCGACACACCCGACTGCGGGAGTCTACATAGGAACAGCATTCGGAGTTAGTTGAGGCGGCGAGGATTTTACTCCCCATTCCAACCTTGTCTGTACTCTACCACTGATCCGTACTCGTCCCACGCTGGTCTGAGGTACCACTTCTGCGTGAATGTGCTATCAGGCGCCTCGATTGGCCTTTCACCACTAAACGCAACTCAGAGGAATGAGCTGTATATCAATACCCCTTCGGTCCTCCACCGGGCTTTCGCACGGCTTCAACCTGGTCACGCTTAGATCGACGCCTTTCGCATCTTACCCATGTGATTTCACGCCCTTTCAGACGTCGTCCCTTGCCGAAGCTGCGGACTGATTGTTTTCACTATGGCTCAGCTTAACTTTAGCCTCACCACATGGGCAAACTCCCTGGCCAGTGTTTCAAGACTGACGCGATAACGCTGGTAAACTCCTCTCTCGACTAACGGTCACCCGCTTTGGATTCGAGGAGCATCGTTCCTTTCACGCCATCACACTGTGTAAGTAATTGGTTTCAGGCACTTTTCACAATACCCTGTTAAGGGCTCTTTTCACCTTTCACTCGCGTTACTAGTTTGCTATCGGTCTGTGGGAATATTTAGGTTTCGGAGTTAATTCTCCATTTGGACGGAACATCCAATCCGCCCTAGTCGGGAGATCCGGACTTGTAACATGGAAGCTTCAATCTACGGGGCTATAACCCTCTACGGCTGAGTTTTTCAAGCTCAATTCGAATATCTTCTTTAGTATTAGTCCAGGTCCAAACACCACATCTCCGACACCTTTCGGTGCAGGATTCGGTTTGACCAGTTCCGCTTTCTATCGCCTATACTAACGGAATCGCTATTGCTTTCTCTTCCTCCTCGTACTGAGATGCTTCTGTTCCGAGGGTTCCCTGTCCTCACGGACTGCCCGAGCATGTTGAACTCGGGCTGGATTCCAATTCGGGGATCATAGGTTCTACATCTGCTTGCGACTCACCTATGCTTTTCGCAGCTTGCCACGCCCTTCATCGGTTCCACAGCCAAGGCATCCACCAATTACTTTGTAGCCAGTTGTCCTACTCGTCATGGAGCTCTATTCCCTGCGAGGGTATTGCCCTCTGGGGACGGTGATCCCCGGGATAAAACACCATTGAGAAGACTAATGTGTGTAATTTAGTTTGTTTATGTGTGGTTCTGTATGGTCACATTCCCTGGCTGACCGTGGTCATCCAGATCCAGTGGGGATGCTCGCACGTCGTTTTTTTCCGTTGTGGTCGTAGCGTTTCCCTTGTTACTCTAATGAGTGTGTTCGACGTATCGAACGAGCCCAGAAAACTGAGCAAATCTATCTGCAACCCGTTTGTTTTAAAGGGTTAAGATAGGTGTCGCGAAAGTGATGCAGATGCGGAACAATGCCGCACTGATTTGCTTTCGGGACATGGTCTGGGTTTTTTGATCCGTGGGGATCATTGCCCATTCCGTGCGACCGTGGTCGCGTGCCACGCATGATGCGTGAACAATTCTTCTGTGATTCGGTTCTTTAAATAATATTTGCTCAAGTTACGGGTTATGCGACGCGGGATGCGTCTAGACGGCTTGACGCGTTTCGAATGGTTAGAATCCGTGGTAGTGAGTTCCTGAGGGTCGAGTATTCATGGTGATGAGGTAGTTAGTTAGCTGAGATTCCGAGCGATGTTCTACGGTATTCTCCCGTATTCTATTGTTGGTTTGCGATTTTCGAACTCCCTATATGTTTATCAATAATTCCAATCTTATTCGGGAAACTCATTATATCGAAATATCGATCTATAGAGCGTTCATCCATATTGATATGTAGAACCTCAACCTCTTCCAGTCCCGTGCAAGGTCAGGATCTGGATTGTTGATATCATCTAAGATTTCCTGATTCTTGTTAATCAGTTTCAAGAGATATTTTATCTCCATCGAGTCAATACTATCAACTGGATATAGATAATTACTGAACCTCATAATACTCTCGACAATGACAGTAATTTCATCTTGGTATTCCTTAATACCGAGAGCAACCTTCAAGTCATTAAGATCCGTTATCCACCTCAATTTTTCAGGGAGTATTTCGGTTCGGATCTCAAGAGTCTGTAAAATTGGATTATATTTTACTAGTGGGAATAGTAGCTCTTTTCCGACAAATTTAGAGAATTCCTTGATAGTACCAAATCCTTGGTATAATCTGGAGATCCCTTCATTCCTCTCTGTCATATAGTACATATATCTCATCCAGAGGATCGAATTTTGATTACTTATCCCAGTATTTATTGCTCTAAATAAATAGTGCTGAGTTTGAGAGATAGTTTTGGTTATCAAATCGAAATAAGCTATTATCTTCTTGTTGGTTCCAACTACAATCCTAGTATCAAGCCCATAATTAAGAAGAGAGAATATGTTAAATGAAGTCTGTTTAAAATGGAAACGCCCAAAAGCGGGGAGGAATGAAATATATCTAGTCGAACCGCGTCTATCCTTATATATATCCTCAAACAAGCGTTCGTGACTTCACTACTTTCGACTCTCTTACTCGTGCATTACAACATCATAGGATTTGAAATATCCGTTGTCGTGTCCACCGTGGTCTCCTATCTCATGGCGCTGTAATTAGGCAGCACATCTTCCCGAGAGACTTACAAGATCAGCGTGTGAAGGTGCTAGATAAAATTGTGTCAATCAGATCAATACCTGAAAAAGGGAGAAAACATCCTTAATTACAACATGAAGAACTCCCGCGATATTGTTTTTTGTTGATTGGGTTATTCCAGAGCAATTTCATCTTCCCCCATCCAGACCGTACAATATACAACTCGTAGACATTCAGTGTCCAAGACAGGTTTATTCTGCGGTGAAGCGCTCTACCCTACTCCCGGACGATCGTCCACAGCTCGTGGATCATCGGCACGAATGCTGCGGTCCACAGCATGTAAGCAATTCCCGAGAGCACGCTGAACAGAGATCCGGAGAATATAGCTGTCCAGAGGAGCACTGCACCTAGGTTGATCAGCAGCAGGCTGATCCACGACCCACCGAGCCGGGGCTTCTTCCCCAAGTGCTGTGCGAGGAAGTAGGGGACCAGTGCCATCCCGGCCTGAAGTACCCATCCGTAGATCAGTGCCTGCGGAGCGTTGGGTTCCACCAGCTCGAAGCCGGGCACGGTGAAGATGACGAATGGAGCGATGGTCAGCGGTGCGAATATCCAGACGTAGGCCACGAGGAAGTGGTAGAAGCCGACCGACTTGGCCTCTCCCCTCAGGGGAAGGATGATGTCCAGCAGCAGCCAGACGGTGGCCACGGCGAAGAACAGCATACCCGCCACGATGACGGGGATGTTGCCTATCCATGGTCCGAAGACCAGCCCTATGGCACCGAGCGTTTCGAGACCGAGGATCGGGAGCACGGAGCCCTTCCACTGGATTTCCCTGGCGAAGACCTTAGGGTATATCCCGAAGACGATCGCTGTGAAGACCATGGACATGAATCCCCAGTTGTTGGCGTGGATGTGTACCTCGAGCATGTTGCCCACACCGAGGAACTCCTTCCAGCCCAGCCATATGCCGACGCCGATGGTGATGCCGATGGAGAGGAAGACGAGACCCGAGGCGTAGTAGTACTTGAGGACGTCCTTTGCCCCGAGGATCTGGACGAGCAGCAGAATCGTTGCCAGCAGGACGAGGACACCGCCGGTGAGCATGATGTCGTAGTCGATGATCGACCTGCCGTAGAAGAAGGTGAGTATCCCCGTATTGAGCAGTGCCCAGATGTCCCAGCGGGGGGGTTGATCGAGGGAGAGTAGGCGTGGTGCGACGCCGAAGACCAGTTGTGTCAGTATACCCAGTGTGATGAGGTGTATTCTCACCCAGCTGAGGTTGATCGGGGTCTTCAGCAGACCGAAGTCCACGAGACCTGCTTGCAGGGCTGCGAGGAGTCCGAGGAGGACGTAGAGCAGCGCCGTCATGGTGAATGGATTGGGGTTGCCGGCCGGGGTGCCGGTTGTTGCTGTTTCCATAGTATCATGGTGTACTGTGCCAATGGAAAGGATTACCATGAGGGAGTCTAGCTGATTTCAGGTAAGTTTTTAGACAGCAAGACCATGAGACAGTACAGATTTGACTGCAAATAAAACCATAGAATTGTTGTACAAAGCGTTTTTGGAGGAGGAAGATGCAGACCGAAAGATTAGACTACTTGTCGTGCTTAATTTCTTAAGGGGCCAAAGTGCTGTAGAAATTGCACGATTTTTGTGCATGAGCAGGCACAAGGTCTACTACTGGGTACGCAGGTTCAGGGAGCAGGGGCTGGAGGGACTGTCCGAGAGACCACGGAGCGGGAGGCGTCCGACGGTGGACTACGGGGACCTCAGACGCGCACTCGCTGACGATCCGGAGGAGTACGGCTACGACAGGTGGACACCGGAGACGGTCCGGGACTACCTGAAGAGCAGGGGGGTGAGTGTGCACCCGAACTATGTCTACTCGATACTGAGGAGGCTGGGGGTGAAGTTGAGGACACAAGAGAGCTCCCCTCGAGTACGGACTGCTGGGGGAGCGTACCTGACACAGGAGCACGTGGAGATGATGAGGCAGGTGTCGAGGATGCTGCACGCGCCTGTTGACAAGATCATCTCGGAGTCGGGGGTCAAACCCGTTCTGAGGGTGGTGCAGTCGGGGCGTGACCGGACGGTCCTGCAGGGGGAGACGGAGCTGGGTCGGTTGACCATCATCTACGAGGAGGGTGCAGGTTAGGTTTAAAAGCAGGAGGACGGTAAGCATGGTATGAACGACGATCTCGGCATCAGGGACAGGTTCGACAGCATGGGGCTCCCACCACCCATGGAGGACATCACGGAGCTGGTCCACGATCTGGTGGACTTGGCGGTAGACTACAACCCCCGGAGTTTCGGAGACGTTGATCAGCCCGAGGTGGTGGCGAGGATGTACCAGAGCGAGCCCCCTGATCGCCCCCTGGACAGGGAGCAGATTTTGGAATTCGTCAGGTCCCTCATCCCGAACTTCCCCTCTACCTCTGACCCGCACTTCATGGCGTACGTCCCCAGTCATCCCACTTGGCTTAGTCGTGCTCTGGCATCGCTCACACCGTACTTCAACCAGTTCGTCGGGACGGTGCAGGGGTCTCCTGCGGGGACAGCGGTGGAGAGCCTCGTCATCCGCTGGGTGGCAGACCTCCTCACCTTTCCAAGAAGTAGCTTCGGCTGCTTCACCTCGGGGGGCTCGATGGCGAACATGACAGCGATCTACACGGGGATGGTGCATACCTTGGGGAGGAATGGTGTGGACTTCTTTGCCGACGGATTACGAGGTGCTCGTCCAGTCTTCTACCTCTCCGAGCAGACACACAACTCGGTTGTGAAATCCCTGCTGATGCTGGGGGTGGGCAAGAGAAGCGTGAAGGTCGTTCCCTCGGACGCTGACTTCAGGCTGACGGCCGCTGCTGTGCGCCGTGAGGTAGACGGGGACAGAGCAGCAGGCAATCTCCCACTGATGGTCGTGGCGACGATCGGGACGACGAACACGGGAGCGATTGACGACATAGATGGCCTGCGGGAGCTGTGCGATGAGCACGGGATGTGGCTCCATGTCGATGGGGCCTACGGGGCGTTCTCGTTGCTGTCGACGGAGTCCTCACTCAAGAGCGTGCCCTCTGACTCGATCGCACTGGACTGCCACAAGTGGTTGTACACCCCCTTCGAGGCGGGGATCGCCCTCGTCCGCGACCACGAAGCGATGAGGCGGGCGTTCGACATCTCGGCAGAGTACCTGAGGGACACAGAGCTAGGGGAGGACATCGAGCTTCAGCGGAACTTCAGGAGCTACGGGCTACCGCTCACCAGGGAGATGAGGGGGCTGAAGGTGTGGGGGGTCTTCGCCGAGCTGGGGGTCCAAGGACTTCGCCACGCCATCAGCCGCGACATCCTCAAGGCGAGGTACCTGACCGCACTCCTTCGGAGGGACGACCGTTTCGAGCTGGTCGGTCGATCGGAGCTGTCAATCGTCTGCTTCCGCTACCGAGGCACTGATCCGGATAACAGGAGGATCATAGACATGCTTAACTCCTCCACACCCTTCTTCCTCAGCTCTACGATCTTGAGGGGGCGAGAGGTTCTTCGGGTCTGCTTCATTAATCGCGGGTCAGATCTGGGAACTGTCGACAGGTTCTTCTCCGAGCTGGACAGGGTGGTCTCTTCCTTGGAGGAAGCCTGAGTTAGCAGGGAGGGAACGGCTAGTCCCACAGGATACGGGACGTGTTGAAGGGGGCTTTCCCGGTTTATGAAGGATGCAGCGGTTAGGTTGTCGCCTCACCCTGCAGGGTGATCTCGGATGTTCGCCGGCGATCCACGTCAGATCGTGGTTCCTGTAACCGGCCAAGTCTGCGGGCTATACGTCTCTTAATTCGATAGATCTTCCCTTTGTAAACATAGTAATCCTTTACCATGTGAATTGACATGAACTGCGTTATATATACTCCGTAAGCAGAGATCATGAGTGAATGGTGCCTCCTCCAAGCGAGGAAGTGCCAGAGTGGGATTTTGATTTATGGTGTGGAAATAGACAAGAGAATGTGAAGGAGAAGGTACAAAATTGGGGTAGACACTAGGGAAATAATCAGGTTAGACGATATGAGAAATTCGGCTAGATGCTAGAGGAAATAGATGCTAGGGAAATAATTGAGAATGAACCAGTTGGTCTATTTGAGCCTTCTTCTGAGCAGTGGCACTGTGATGAGTGCCAGTACAATCATTAGGGGGGTGGCGAATGGCAGTCCGTTCGTCTCGGTGACCGGCTCGGTGGGTACGACGCCAAGCCCGATGAAGATCCTTGCGCCGTAGGTGAAGTGACCGGTCGGTGACCATCCGTCCTCCGACTGCTCGGGTGTCCAGTATGCGATGTTGAACTCGTACTGCTGTCCCTCGACGAACTGCACGTCATTGGGGTCGTCGGTGGTGAGATCCCTCTTGATCTCGAAGGTGTAGTGACCCTCTGCACCCTGTGTGGCATTGGAGTGAATGTACGTTCCAGTGTAGCTGTTCTCAACGTTGTCCGCGTACCTGTTGGAGGGGACAGTGGCGTACTCGTCGTCGAGATTGCCCTCACCCTGACCGGAGGTGCTGTTTCCCCCAACCACGACACCGGGTTCGGTCTGGATGTCCCAGTGCATAATGTCCACTGCACCCGTGGATGTTCCCAGCTCCGTGGCCGATGGTGCTCCCATGTGGGCCGCGGTCGAGGCGTTGATGCTGGTGGCTATGCCAAGGGCAGGAGTGAGAGCGGAGTTTGTGGCGTTAAAAGCGTAGTGATCCGCGATCTCAACAAGGTAGTAGATGGATTCGGAGTCGTAAGCGACCTTGAAGTCGATTACAAATTTGTCCTCTACCTCGACACCGATCCAGCTGTAGAGCTCGATCTCCATTGCGGGTACGTCCTCCCAATCGGACTCGTCACCATCTATGGTGATCGATGAGTTCAGCTTGGGAGCCTTGTAGAATACGTCCTCGACAGTACCCTCCTCTCCTCCGTGGGCGGAAGTGCTGACTGCTGAGAAGAACAGGGTGAGCAGAAGTATTAGTGTTATCAGTTTTCTCATGGTTTAGACCTCTTGAGAGTTGAATCTATCACATTAGTATAATTAATAAAGTTATTGTATCTGAACGCGACAGGTTGTGCTTCAATATGTCAGAGAATGACAACACTATATAAACTCGCTTCAAGTTCACACGAAAATTGAGATGAGAGTGATGACACAGAGGATGCCGAAGAGGACGATGATGTAATCCCATCCCGTGTTCATCTCCTTGAAGGCCTGCATAAGTTCCTTGATGTCGTTGCCCTCAGTGGAGGCTATGAGCCGGAGGTTGTCGGTAGGTAGGTAGAAGAAGATTCCTGCGAGGATGATGGCGATTGAGTAGAGAATGGACAGAATGTCTGGAGGGTTCAGAGAGAAGAAGATCCCGAACACACCGTAGAGGACGAAGAGGACGGCCAACATCGTCAGGATCCTCGACAGCTCGGTGAATTCCTTCTCTTCTTCAGGGGTAAATTCGTACGACATAACAATCACCTAGGCCGAGATGATCAGGTAGGTGGAGATCACCAATAACCCGACGATGATGTAAAGTAGTACCCACAGCGACAGCTTCAGTTTACGAATACCGGTCATGAGCTCTTGGATGTCAGAGCCCTCGGTGCGCATGACGTTGCGGAAGTTGAGACCTGGGTAGATCAGCAGGACTGCAATTGGTATTTGCAGACCGGCGAGGATCGACCTGAAGATCCTGTCTGTTGTGCTGATGTCACTGTCCAGAAGGACACTTATGAGGAGGAAGACAGACAGAACCCCAAATAGTATCCCGATAATTGCTGTCTTCACAGCGAAGTTATTTATGACTCGCTCCTCTTCTCTTGAGAATTCATAGCTCATGTTTTGTGCTAATCTAGTAAAATTATTAAGGCTATCCGCGCATATTCGTATTTAAGAAAAGATTGAATTGTAGATGGGGATATATCCGTAATACGCCTTCAGAACTTTTTATACACCACACATAAGATGAACTCCCCAGAACTCATCGGGTGGCAGTCTGTTCCACACTTCTGCCAGGAGTGCCCAGCACTCCACCCCGGATGGGGCTTGTGGGTTTTATACAGGACCAGAGGATGAATTTACCATGTCTGTCAGTACTACACTAGACTCTTCTGCAGTGTGCATTGAGTGCCACCAGCACTGTGAGAGCATGGACACCAGAAGACTATGCTGCATCTGCAGAGATTCGGAGCTCTGCTACGTCTGTGAAGAGAGAGCGGAGGATCAGCGAGTTTTTTGTTAGGGAAGATCCAGCACTCGGGGAACCACAAGGCTGATCGCGGTCCACAGCTCAAGAGGTTTGTCACCAAGGTTAAGTGACCTGTACTCGGGAAGACTGGAGATCCGTGGACCAGAGTGTGCCCTCCCGCCAAAGACCATTGTGAGATCGTCTGGAAACTCCTCGACCTCGCGGTATGTGATCCCAGCTGTCCGGGAAAACAGCCAGATGTTGGCGGAGAGGACATTGTTCAAGTCCCGTCCAATCCGGGTGATGAAGGGATTCTCGGAACCTGCGAGCACACCTTCGAGAATACCGTAGAACCTTTGCTGGTCCCGGGGAAGCCGGGTATCTGGATCCACACGGTAGATATCCTCCCCCACGGTGAACAGGATGTCCAGTTCTCTGATCTTGGCGTAGTTCAAGGCGAGCAGTAGGGCGAAGTGCAAAAGATCTGGACGATCCTGCCTCTTCTCCCTCGGGATCTTGGAAAGCAGATGTTGGTGAGTAGAGCTGTTGATCAGCGGGACCCTCCCCGTCCTCTTGATGTACTCGGCTATCTTCCTCTTCTTCCTCCATGAGCCAGGGACGAGGGCGACGGCACAGTCGTGGATCAGGATCTGCTTCACAGTCCTTGGATTCCACGGTGTGAAATAAAACTTATGTCCCATTCACCAACGCAAAGATAAAATGCGACACCACCAGTTTTGTCGTATGAGAATCAGTGACCGGGTGGGTTCCATGACCTACGCAATCAGGGATGTACAGCAGGTGGCAAATCAACTGAAGGCACAGGGGCACGACATCCTCTATTTCAATATCGGAGATCCGAACAAGTTCGACTTCGACGTACCGAAACCCATGAGGGACAGGCTTGCAGAGGTGGCGAACCAAGGGAGTGGGTACTACTCAGAGTCCGTCGGTGATGCCTACGTCAGGGAGAGGATCGCTTGGTACGAGGATGCAAAGTACAGTAACGGTGTTCAACCGTCAGATGTGATATTCACCAACGGGGTCAGTGAGGGGATACTTTACCTTTTCCTGTCATTCCTCAATCCCGGGGACAGGGTGCTTGTACCCGGCCCAACATATCCTGCTTACCAATCTGCGGGTACAGTGACACAAGCAGAGACAGTAGCATACCGCTGTATCGAGGAGGAGGGCTGGATACCGGACATTGACGACCTCAGGTCTAAGATCAACGAGAGGACCAAGCTTATTGTGGTAATCAACCCGAACAACCCGACGGGTGCAGTGTATTCGGAGTCAGTTCTCAGAAAGCTGATCGACCTGGCAGGAGAGCATGACCTTGCGATCGTGGCCGACGAGATTTACGACAGGCAGATCCTCGACGACGGAGTGAAATACACATCCATGTCCACAATTGCGAGGGACGTGCCGATCGTCGTCTTCAACGGTTTCTCCAAGAATTACCTTGCGCCAGGTTGGAGGGCAGCATATGCCTACAGGATGGACTCGGAGAATAGGATTGCAGAGCCGTTCGAGGGCATTCGAAAACTCTGCAGGACTAGGCTATCCCCTACAACACCTATTAGTCTGGCGGCAGTGGCTGGCCTGGATATTAACCCACCCCACCTGAAGACCATGGTCAAGAAGATCAAGGAGCGGAGGGACATCGTGGTCAAGGGGTTCTCGGAGATTGAGAGGATTGAGACCTTCGTCCCACAGGCAGCCTTCTACATCTTCCCAAGGATAGACCTCAAAGGGACGAAGTGGAGTACTGATAAGGAATTTGTCCTCGACCTTCTGAGGGAGAAGCAGACACTTGTCGTCCACGGCTCAGGGTTCTCCGAGGTTTACGGGAAAGAACATTTTAGGATGGTCTACCTCTCCACCCCAGATATTCTCGAGGAAGGTGTCCGGAGAATCGGGGGTTTGCTCAAGTAGCTCAAAATCAGTCTTTATATTTAACACACCGATTTCAGGATATGGACGAAATACCAATAGCACAGAAGATGCAACTAGATGGGATCGGTGAACTCGTGAGACTCGTGATCTCCTCCACGCAGAACAGGGGAGGACACATCTATATTGCAGAGAAGGAAGGGAGGTACTACGCATTTGTCACCCATCTCATCCCGTCGTGGTACTCCCTCAAGGGGCTACCCGTGACAGTCTTTGTCGAGCTCGAGGGAGAGCCAAAGGGAAAATTCATCTCCTACACCGCGCAGGGAACCAAGGAGGAGCAACTGGAGTTCACAGACGCTTTCAAGGACTCGATGAGTATCCACATCCCTCTGATACGGGTGAAAGAAGTCCCCGGATTTATTCTGTCATAAGTAATTATTAAAGTACGATTGTTATCTAAACCGCGAAGTACAGGAGAGAGTTCCGTATCCTCTCGGGATCAATGTTGTTGGCCTTTCCGAGGAAGATCTTTCCGATGTCCTTAATCTCCTGATATTTCAGTGCGAAGAAGTCGAACAGGGCCTCCTTGGAGTAGGAGAAGATCCTGAAATTGAAAGCATGGTGCTTCATCAGCGCAAGGTCAACCTGTCGCTCTAGATGCGAAATAATGCTACTTTCAGGACTATTCAGGACATCCCTGAGATAACTTGAGTATGGGACACTGTTGATCATCGAGGCGATGACGTCCCTTGGACTGGAGAGCCGTTCAAGTCTTCCTATGTTCTGTGCTACAACACCAATCTTTGGGATGATCCACTCCCGTGGATTAATTTTGAGCGATATTGCCCTAGCGACGGTCTCGAGGTTAAGAAGGTCAACCTCGGAGCGGATGTGTTTGTTGAACTTGTACGCGTATTCAAAAGCAGCGTGTTCGAGACTACTGACTATGTAGAAGACAAGTTCGTCGTCGTCTCTAGCCTTGTCAAATGCACGGGCAGCCCCCCTCCTCAACTCGGGGAAAGCGATGAAATCTACGGCGTTCTTGGGAGAGGTAGAGTTAAGAATCCTCTTGTATGACCTCATCTCGAACTCGTTAACGGGGACGATGAACTTGAGGATATCCTCATCGTGGTCACCACCAATGATGGCCCGGAACAGGATCTGTAAGTTCTCAGCCTCCAGTCTCATTGCGTAGGCATTGAGCAAACTTTTGGCTTGTGGAGAAGCACCCACAGAGTACCGGTGGAGCATCTTCCCGAACTCATTACGGAGGATCCCCTCGAAGCCAAGGATGTCGACACTGGGCCTGACCTGCTGGAGGGCACCTTGATAGAACTCATAGCCAGAAAGGATGTTCTCTGCCTCACTCATCGAGGGGGTATTGATCATCATCTCGATCTTCTGCTTGCTGGGAGAAGCACCGACATGAGATCTGGCCTTCGCAATGAGGTACGGGATACTGCTGGTCATCTTCCTCCCTCCTCAGCTCTCCGTGGTGAGCTCTCTCTTGACCCCAACGGGGGAGAAGGGTATTCCGTCTCCCGAGTAGAACTTGGAGAAGAACTCAACCCAGTTAAGCCTGAGTGCCTGCAGAGTACTGAAGGTAGTCTCTACCGGGACGACAATCATCGCACCGATGGCTGCGCCAAGTATCCAGAAGGGCCAGAGGGGACCGATTGTCTCAGGCCAGTATCCAGCCTCATGGTTAATCAGACTGTTCTCCCCACCAACTGCCATATCTAGGAACAAGTAGGGGAGGAATGCGAAGACGAAGTGAATTGTGTTCATCGCTAAGAGCCGCCCGAAGCTGAATGTGTTACTGAGTAGTGAAAGCACATGATCAAGCCCTAGCATCATTCCTCCGATACCATGAGCTCTGAATTCGAGATAAAAGAGGGTAAATATACCCAGAACAATGATGACTACGAAGAAAATTGCTGCTACGGGGAAGACAAAAGCAAGGAGTGCGAAAACGTAGATTCCGATGAGGAAAATAGGACTGATCAGATCCATCGATGAGTGCCTGAAGTTTAGCTTCTGGTAGAGCTGGATGAATAGGCCAGTGAGGATAGTGATGGCACCCCATGCGAAGGAGAACACCAGTAAGTTTTGGTAGTTCCTTGACACGAGGATGTAGTCCTTGCCCTCTATATTCTCGATCTTGAGATCTGCGAAGAAGCCCCAAGTCCCGATACCGTAGTTCACGAACTCTCCATTTTTCACATATCCACCGAAGACATAGACGAGGGGAGTGTTCCACAGGATCGTCTCGTCACCAAACAATGAACCCATGGTCATACCCCATAATATTGAGAATAATCCCATAATTATGAAGAGCTCGGAGCCCATCCACACAAAACCACCGATACCATCGGTTGGGTACGACTCTTTCCTCTTCTTAGCGAATGTAAGACTCAGCCCGATGATCATGAGAATCGTCCCATGACCCACGTCCGCGAACATGATTCCGAAGAACATCGCGAAGAACAAGGCAAACCATCCGAATGGATCTATCTCCTCATGGGAAGGTACACCAAATGCGTTGACGAGTCCTCTCATTCCACCGAAGAGTGAGGGCATGGGAGTGTTGTTGTAGGATGGAACCAGCGAAGGATCCAGTTCACCTTCCCTGAATTCTACATCGGCGTTGTTCTCGGTGATGTACAGTATCTGTGACTTAAAGGAATCTTGGTACTTGGGAGGTATCCAGCCCCACATAACAAGTTGTGTCTTCGTCCGCCTCATCTTCAGCTCGATCTCATTAATCCTCTCAAGCTCGATGTTGGTTGCTTCAAGAAGTCCAAGTAAGAAGTATCCATAGTCCTCTGCGAAGTCCTCAATATCGTCCTCGATGTCTTCTATATCGTCCTTGATTTTGTCAATCTCAGATTCGATCTCGGATAACGTAAAACCAGTGGTTGAAGGCTTCTCAACAGGACTGTACTGTGCTTCCCTGAGAATGACATCAACAGCATCCTTGTCCTCCACCATGAAGATCAGGAGGAACATAGACTCCTCTTGAGTCATCTGCTCATGGACAAAAATATACCGGTCATTGGTGATATCCCTTAGGGTCGTGTTTAGCGATGGTACCTTGGTGTTGACAACTGTCCCAATAACGATTTCAGTGAACTGCTGATCTACTTGGCTAAGAAGTGATGGGTCAATACCTAACGCACCGTATTTCTCAATTACTGAGTGAAGTGCCTTCATGTCGGATAGCTTCTGGTTAAGCTCCTGCCTTGTAGAGAAAAGGTGATTTATCTTATTGAGTGGCTTACTCATCTCACCTTTGATGAATTCAATTACCTCGTCTTCACCAGACGGTAGTTCGATTTTCTGCTTCTTCTCAAACTCCCCTGAGTCCAGCTGATTGAGAACGGTTGACAAGTCATTCTTGATGGTCTCAAGAGTATTTCTTCTTTCCTCAACGTGTAGGTGGTCAGCTCCAAGCCTTGGATCGACCTTGATGGGTTCGATGTAGCCTGTTTCTTCTACAGACTTGATGATTGCCCTTTTGTATCTAATAGGGGCTACTACCTTTGTAATTGCTAAAGGTCTGGGGAACCCGAATTTTGGCTTCTTGGGGGAAGGTTGTCTAATCTCTACTTCTCCAGTCAATTCGATCAACACCTAATAAAATGGATGCTTTTTAGGAATTGTCACTTGTTACCATACTGAAAAGCTGAGAATTACCAAGGAGTGACGTGAGGAGACAATAATCCACCCCACACGTACGGTAAAATCGAGGGCATGAATAGCTGGTGACATGACAACAAACAGTCCCACAAAAGCATCATTAGGGAACGACACGTGTTCGAGCCCGTTTTGGGAGGTACAGAAAGATAACAAATAGAAGCCAAAGAGGAGAGTAAAGAAGAACCGTATCCAAATAGAATCCAGAATCCCACAGCTTCTCAAGGACGTAAAGTCCAGAGAGGATGAGGATAAGATCATAGATAAATAGAACAACCTTACGATCCTGCTTAGCCTGATTCTCCATTTACTTCTTTATAGATACACCCTATAAAATATTGTTTGTCCCTCTCTCAAAGAAGGCGAAACCCACATCTTCTAAGGTTGTACCAACCTGAGGTACCCAGAAGCCCGAGCCATTACTGACAAATTCATTCACTGCTCTAAACATAGGGAAATCAGGGCGGGGCGTCGGTACCCTCCAGTCCACCGGATCTACCCGCCCCGTCGAAAAAAGCGGTGTGAAATTTGAGGTAGTGCAGAGGGTCTGGTCACCCAATATCTGTACAAGTTCTTCAGAGCCTAGCCATGAGATAGAGATGTCCCCCCGAGTGAGGATGACATCACCATGCAGTGGGAGGGGACGACCACCATCTAGGTGATGATCGACTAGCTCCCAAATTAGAGTATCATCTCCTTTTAGCCCCTTCCAGTTATTCTCCATAAAGATTCCGAACCTCGTGATAACAGTCCCGACCCGGTCACTCCCCACTCCGAAGAGCAAGTAGTAGTTTACCTTCAGAGCTTGGAAAAAGTAGTAACTCAGGTTACGGGACCAACGCTTGTTCCTCCTTTTGGTGAGAAGGTACAGGAGAAGGGGCAGACCAAGCGGACTATCCTTTGAATCATTAAGCCCATCCATAGAATCACATCAATTTCAGGAGATTGGGGGTGTGATCCATGAGGTTGACAACAAGCACCTCTCCAGGCGTTGGCATGATGTTCAGAGCTTTCTGATAGCTGGTCTGTGCCTGCATTGTCCCACTGTTCAGGATGCGAACCCCATTGTACAGGGCCATGTCATTTATGTGGATGTGACCACCGTGGAAGATATCGGGGATGGATTCGATAACAAGGTTATCTTCGGGTTCAGGAGCAATTGGTGTTCTCGACCCCCACACAGGTGCAAGATGCCTTGCCTGAAGCATCTTAACCATAACCTCAGAAGGTTTCTCAGTCTTCAGGCCAGGGAGGTGGTTGAGGATATCCGGAAGACTTGTGCAGTGGTAGAGCAGAGATTTCACCCCGTGAATCTTGACCTGTGCAGGGTTCGGGAGCATGGTGACGTTGGGGAGGTTGTAGAGCTCGGGTGCGTAAATTGGTTTGATTACAGGTTGTGGCTCTGCAGGTCTAACGTGATCATGGTTCCCGGGGATGACAACGATCTCTACATCATCGGGAATTCGTTCGAGGAAAGCGGCGAAGGTATTGTACTGCTCTCTCACATCGAGGATAGAGAGTTCTTCTTCTTGGTTGGGGAATATTCCCACACCATCGACAACATCCCCCGCGAACATGACATACTTTGTCTGCCGCCCCAGTTTCCTCATCTTAGAGTTTCCATATTCTCCATTGAGAAACCGTACAAACCTTTCGAATGGTTTCGAGAGAAACCCCTTGGAACCGATGTGGATGTCGGAGAGGAATGCAGCATGGACAGGGATATCAGTGGTATTGGCTTGGTAGTTTCGGGGGATATCCGGGAGGATAAGGTCATTCGCTCGGATTTTCTCCTCGTTGATAACTGTTCCCTCCACACCGATGACTGTGTCGTCCATTACCATAAGGAACTGGCTTACTAGACTCTCGTTTTCCTTGGAGATGACAACTTGAAGGACTGTCTCAGAGTAGGGATCCTCCAATTCGACAATGCCTCCACCAGATGCTGGAAAGTGCTTCGAGGTTACCATTCCTATGATCAGAACTTCGTCCCTCTCTTTCAGTGATGCCAATTTCCGGATCTGTGTTAACGCACCGGATTTCCGCTTACCTTTGACTATCTTGCTAAGTTTGTCATAACGGTTCTTGAAATATGCATTGAAGTCCGTGATTTCACTCAACCTCTTGTTCGAGAACTTTGGTTCCCACACGACCTCGATGTTACTTTCATAGTTGTGAAGTCCCTCCAGCAAGCTTGCCGGAGTCCTGATCACAGACCCAGAGCTATCTGGAGAAGATTTAGACCGACTAATTCTCTGATCAAGTGTTGAAGGCTTGACCAGCTTTGGTTTTGATGTAACCACACCTTTTGCCAAGATATCAGTGCTCTCAATAACTTGTCCACCACCATGGCTCCTCCCACTGAGGAAATTCTCGACGATCTGCAGAGGCGACCCTGTATCGATCAGGACGGGGAGAGACTCAGGAGTGAGCCTGTATCCGTTTTTGAGAAGGAGTTTGACAGCTGCTTGCACCTCTTGCTTGTTACTCAACACATCTGTATGAACTGCAATTGTATTAAATTATTCGAAGTCAGCTAGCTTCCGCGGACACACTTTCGAGTAGTCGTATAAGTTCATTCAATTCCCGGTTGAGGTCAATTCCAAGAATACCCGCAAGGGCGAAAGAACTTACTACATTCTCAAGGATCTCGTCGCGTATATCCTCCTTCTGTTCTGCAAGGAGAGATTGCGAAGATATCTGGGATGCAAATCTGTTGAGCATCATCTCCCCCAGCATCCTCAAGGGAGAACTCCCTAGGGAGTCATTTCCAGCAACAGACCTAAGGCTGGATCTAGATTGGATCAGAGAGGAGAATTTTGC
Organism: Candidatus Heimdallarchaeota archaeon; assembly: GCA_015522385.1. The sequence continues at coordinate 14,774 of WAMJ01000279.1, read as the reverse complement.
AACTGCAGTGTTTATGTCAAGCATTACGATCACTATTACATATTTAGCTTCATCATCAAATTATATAAATTTACATATTTCTAATATCGGAAACTATTTCCGATACAATTAACACAATTACTAATATCTTGTATTTTCAGACCTCAACCCCTATGCCGAACAATACTAGCCAGTTCTCCAGTGGAAATGATAGGGGGGCAGTGTAATCTGTTTAGGAAGAGAATCAGGGGACTACTTTTTCTGAATTTAGCGCATAGAGCGGAACATTGGAATCGCTCCGAACAAGCATACCCCAATTGATGAGTTTCCGGATATTTTCGGTATAGGCGGGTGAGTTTCCTAAAATCGAGACCTCTTGCTCTGATCCGTGGGACTTGAATCGGCAGATCAATTGTGTCCTCCAGATCTCATCCAATGTGACCTCGTGCTTGGTGAAGAAACCTTTGTGTGCATCATGTTCAACAATCTGAATGTCGATAACATCCTCCCATTTCACAATTCCACTCACTTTCTTGGAGGATATAGTGGTGAGAAACTCGATATACCCATGATTCTGTCGAATAATGATTCTATCTGATGGTGAGATCTGGATGATGAAGATCATGACACCAATCAAGAGGGCAAGCAGAAGAAGTTGTTCACTCCTAAAATACGAGGTGCCAGGAGATGTCACAAAGATGATGTAGGAGAAGACAAAGGCGATGAGACCAGTTATTCCTGCAATTACCTTGTCTTTCCGGTTCTCAAAGATTGTTTCAAGGTTGGATGAGTCCACAGTAGAGTGCCTATTTTTCATGTTATAATAATTCGCAAATCAAACCATCGCGAGGAGAATAAGGAAAGGGAGACAGAAAGATAAACAATTAATATGGATATGAAGAAATCTGATTGTTGATAAATTTTGACTATTGATGTAGAACGTACATCGTGGAAACCGCGGAAATATGCGGTAATTTTCGCCGACGAAGATGTAGATGGATTGATGTCGGCTACAATTGTCGCTAGGCGGTATCTCGGTAACTTCCAGATTAAATTTGTTACCGCAAGATCCCTACCAGAAGCATTGCGACGGTTCAAGCGAACGCTGAAAAAACGGCAAACAAAGGATCCGAACTATGCGAATGAGTTAGATATCTTCGTGGTAGATGTGGGAATTAACAAAGCCTCTATTGAGGAATTCGCAGAGTCAGCGACCTACTTTAGGAAACTGGGAATTAGAGTGCTGTACTTTGACAGCCACTCAAACAAATACAACGGGGCTACTCTTCTTCCGAAGCTTGAAAAGGCAGGGGTGAAGACATACCTTGGAGAGATTGGAACTGCAGCAGCATCTGTGATCCAGAAATTTATGGGAACCAAAGAGACAGTAAGGTTGCAGAAGTTGGGGGCTCTCTCGGACAGAGAGTCGACCTTCAATGAGATGCGTGACATGATCCCGGAGAAGGAGGGTCTGCGAATGCTCCAAGCGTCCGTGGCATGGGGTGCTTGGAAGGAAAGGAGCTTCCTCCACAGGATTAGTTGGGAGCTTGCACACGATGTGAACCTCGACTTCACCAAACACCAAGAAATTATAGAGTACTCAGAGCTAGCGAATAAGCACCGGGATCGATTGTTCAGGCATGTACTGAAGAACTCAGAGATCCTTGAGATCTCGGCTAATCCTAGAATACTTGCAGTCTTCTGCCTCGATAGAAACGATTTTGGCAAGGCTAGAGGAACTATTGCAGGGCATCTTGCAGGCGAGTGGTCTGCGGTCATACTGCTTATCACGCACAACGAAACCAAGCAGTTTTACAGCATCTCAATTCGAAATCACTATAGGCTCAAGGTCGACTTGGAGAGACTTGGACAGCTTGCCCTCGCTAAGTCTGCAGGTGGTTCAAAGGACGCCTACCGTATAACACTCAAAAGGGATAAACTTATTCCGTTTCTTACTTCCATCCAACAGTGGGCATACTCGCTCAAACCACCATGGGTGAGGAAGGATAAGGTCGTCAAAAAGAAGAAAAGCAGTAATCAGTGACCTCTCTGATCGCCCCAAATATCCACGTGTAGCCTAGGGGTCAGACGGTATCCCTTATTTAAGCATTTCTCGACCAAGAGCAGATATTTTTCCCTGATCTCCGAAACTTCTCGACCTTGCGGCATCAGAACGATATTCTCATTACATATATCCACATGCTCCCTAATCCTGTGCACAATTCGATCTACCTCTTCCAAGTCATTCTTATTTTCAATTACAAATTTTAGCTGGTATCTTGCGGATTGAATGAGTTCAACAAGAGGTCCGTACTGGATACGCTTCTCCTCGTGTATTTTCTTCCAACGACTGTCACTAGGGGTGGAATTTGAAAGTTTGGGACTGATTGACAGAAAGTCAGCTTCCGTTTCTCGGAAGATGGTTCCGTTGGTTTCGACTGTTACGGGATAACCCTGCTCTTTCAAACAGTGGATAAGTTCAGGGAGTTCCTTCTGCATGTAGGGCTCACCACCTGTTATGACAACATGAGGGGTGAAAGATTTGGGAGATAAAATACGGATTTTGTCCATGACCTCACCCACTTCCATTTCATTCCGCTCAGGATCCCAGCTTGTGTATGGGGTGTCACACCATGCACACCGTAGATTACAGCCAGAGGTCCTGACAAATATGCTGGGGTGCCCTAAATAGAGCCCCTCACCTTGGATCGAGTAGAAAATCTCAGATATATTCAATTTCATCACTCCCTGCAGACCTGCTGTCCAGAGATTAGATGCAATAGATCGGTCAGTGCCTGTGTAATCGTGGAGTAACTGTATTTAAGAATCTGTGAAATATCACATTCGATTTGATCTTCCAACTCAAAGTAACTCTTCCCAAAGACGGAGATGGCAAATATGTCGAAGTGGTCTAGAGATTCACTCACTATGAGTCTGTCTGTCTAAATTTCTAAAAACCTTCCTAAAGAAGAGGACTCAGAGGAATATTTATATGCTATTGTACCCATAGTATAATAGCGAGGGATGAGACCATGGCGGACCACAACATAGACGACATCCTGAAGATACTCTCAAATACCTATAGAAGGGAGATCCTTCGACTTCTTTCTACAGAAGATCGGTATGCATACGAACTCGCAAAAATCCTGAAGATTACACCAAGAGCTATCACGAAGCACCTAGAGCAACTCAAGGAGTACGGGTTAGTTGAGGCGCATATGAAGAAGTCTAACATCGGTCCGTCTCGTGAATACTACACTCTGAATCGGGGACTAGTATTTAGAATATCAATAGGGCAGAATCTATACTACTCAAATATATCCAATTTAAGAGACGATGGGACGATGCCCGTCTCTCCGACAATGCACTTGGAAGCACCAGATGAGGAATTCGATCTAGAAGAGATCATTCAGCAAGGACTGCTCTATCTCCCTCAGATCCTTGATGAGTTGGAGTTTCTCGAACTCCAGCAGACGAGACTTCTGCGGAGGTATCAAGGGATGCTTCAACATATTGGAGAACTCTTGAAAAAGCATGGGCTAGACCCTCAAGAGTCAGAGCTCATTGTGACAATGTTGGAGAATGGAGGGAAGATGAGACAGAAGGAAATTATGGACAAGCTTTCTCTAACACCCGTCACCCTCTCACCCATAATTGAACGTCTGATAGAAAAGGGATTGATTACCTATAATGTAATAATTGAAGAGGGCAAAGCACCAGTTAACGAGTATAAGCTCACTGTGGTTTAAGGGGTTTAAATAGCAGATCGAGAGTGTAACAACGTGCTCGTTCCACTATCACAGAGTTCAGTAACCTGCAAGGCAATTCTACCAGTGAATAAGGGAGTGTCTATTTTTTCAGAGGTACTCAATATTGAGGACATTTACCTCGATCCACCCTTGGAGACAGAGCTCATCATAAAATACAATGGGGTAAGGAATATCTCATTGCGGGAGACCAAGCTCTTCACACCCGATGAACTTCTGTGGCTCGAACGTTACGGAATTGAGAATGTCGATGAAATCCTAAGCATAAATCCACGAGATTCGAGGTTTGACAATGTAATACGTAACTCTCCCTTTAACTTTGAGGAAAGGTTACAGCGAATACGTGAATACGAGGAAAAACAGATAGAGATTCAAAGTATCAAGACGGAGAATTTTCTAGCAATGGCGACTTTTACAATGGACAACCAGCTGTCAGTATCGATCCTCCGCGCCCCACTACTAATCACTATTTCAGGTGAAAAGCAGAATGAGAGACAAATTATTCAAACTGTTCTCAACGTAGTCACAAAAATCAGACCCACCCATATATTCTCCACCCACAATGCGCAAAACCATATAGACGCTATGCTTAACAATTCACTAGAGAAGTTCAAGAGAGAGTGGATGAGTTACGATATCCTAAAGAACGATTTTATGGAAGCTGGGGCATTTCTCCCTCTTTCAATGACAACAGTGGAGGATCTGAGCAAAAATGCAGCACTGATGCTCTTCTATCTTCTCCACAGGGTGTAGTTACTCGTCGTTCTCTGTGTGGCTGACGATTACACCCGAGGGAACACTGTCCAAGATCTGGTATGAGAGATGAGTCCTGATTCTATCGACCAGCCCCTTATCACGGGAGTGTCCAATAAACACTGCATCAGGCTCATACTTCTTGATTTGGTCAAGGAGGGACTTCCTGAAGTTGTGACCAAAGAGAAATACTGGTTTGACAACTAACCCAAGCTGACCGCAAATATCTGTTGCGTACTTCTCAAAATTCTCAGCGCTCCTTTTCAACTCAGGGAGCTGGGCTGCATCCTCCAGAGATATGGTTTGCGGGATGAGAACCATGTGGTACACACTGATCGTCCCCTGCTCGGATCCCGATGTAATGACACTCGCCCACCTTGCCAGAAACACATCCCTCTCAGTCCCATCAAACAACAGGAATATATCCTTGAATGAGTCATCCTTCTGCTGATACTCCGGAGGGTGGATCTGGAGGACATTTCCTTTTATCATTGAGACCACCTTCTTGGAGATACTCTTGTCGAACAGTCGATCAACGACACTGGATCTCCTTTTAGATGCCATGCAGACCAGCTGATAGTTCCCAGAATTGAATGTGTTAATTATCGTATCTGCAACCTCACCACTCTCCTTGTGTAGATGATTATATTTCACATTGTGATGATCAAAAATCTCAATAGCTCCGTCAATATCGGCCTTACCAATGGACAGTAGAGTTACTTCAGCATTGTACTTTCGAGCTATTGTCGATGTTATGTGCCAAGTGTTAGTCTCAAAAGCAGAACCAGAGACTGGCATCAAGATGTGATCTAGGTTGATGAAGAAGTCGTCTACCATAGGCCCACTGGTTATAGTGAACTCATTGATCAATTCTTTGCCAAGGGGCTCAAGGGCGTATTTGTCCACATCAACTTCCTGTCCACGGGAGAGGATAGAATTAATCCACAGCCAAAGGGTTGTAAGTGTTGCGAAAGCAACAAGTACAGTGACAGCAAGTTGAGACTTCTCCCAGTGAGTGAGAAAGTAGTAAAAAACGAGACCCATATAGAGAACAATTAGAACACTTGCAACCTTGGCGATGGTATTCTTCTCTTTGGGGAAAACCTTTAGCGTAGCGAGATTGATAGTCAAGAATATACCGAGGAATATGATCGATCCTGATTCTGCAATCTCCACTGCATTTCCGACGAAAGTAAAGAGCCAACTGATTAGGGACGTGACAATAATAGCAAGCCAAGGTACCTGAGTCTTCTTGCTGATCACTGCAAGTGATTTGGGAAAGGCCTTCCAATCAGACATGACATATGCTAACCGGGAGGAACCAAGGAGGGTTGCGTTGATGGCAGAGGTGGTGCTCGCTGCAGCTCCGAGGGTGACGAGAAGCACGGCCCATCCTCCGAGGAACTTAACTGCAGCGATGAGGGCGGTCTCGTCAATTGCACCAGTATCTTCCACAAGACTGTAGGTAGCAATGGTAGTTACTGCGTATGTCAGAGTAACGACGATGACAGAGATGTACATACCAATCTTCACATCCCTTGCGGGATTCTTCATCTCCTCAACCGTGTTCGCGATAACTTGGAATCCCTCATAAGACACAAAGACCACTGCACTCCCGATAATTATACCGCCAATCCCTGAAAACTGTCCGAATGATTGGATCACTGGGTCGGATGTCGTTGTGAACTCCACATATCTGTCAGGGTTGAAAAGTATGAAGCCTAGCACTCCAACAAAGAGGAGGACAGAAACCTTGAAGAGGACAATCACATTCTGGATTGCTCCGGTCTCCTTCACCCCCCTAAGATTTATGACCATGAAGATGAAGATCGAGAGGAACGAGAGAAATTTCCTACCATTGACTAAGTCTGTATTCTCTAGGGAGAAAAAGTGTAGGTTTGTCAAACCAAACAAGAATTCAGAGGTATAGTTCCCAAAGGTAAATGCGTAGAGGGCAATTGTCACACTGTATCCTAGCCAGAGCATGATTCCAATAGAATTACCGATGAAAGGGTTCTTGAACCCCCTTCTAAGGATGACAAATTCTCCACCAGCGCTGGGATATTTATTGACAAGACGATAGTAGCTGTTTGATGTAAGAAAAGCAATGATACCACCTAGGATAAAACTGATTACAGCAGAAGGTCCTGTAATTGCAGCAAGGTTACCAAGAGCTGAGAATATACCACCACCGATCATCGCACCGACGGCGATAGCGATGGCTTCTTTCAGACCAAGTTCCTTAGCAAACTCAGTGTGGGTTTCAGAGCTTTGTGTTCCTACACCCGATTGTTCTTTCACATCCGATGGTGTAGATTCCCATATTTTAAGGATTTGAAAGTTATACGACCTAGATTCCGTACTCATCTGTACAATTAAATGGGAGAAGAGTGAGGAGACTATGTGAAAATATACTACACCAAAGAGATATCTTCAGCTCACCGACTGTCACTACCTTATGAGAGTAAGTGCCAGAGACTTCATGGACATAATTATAAGGTCGAGCTTTTCATAGAAGGGGAGAAAAACAATCAAGGGATGGTTGTGGATTTCACACACCTCAAAGAGGTGGTTATGAGTTACGACCATATCTTCCTCAATGACCTCATAGAGCAACCCACTGTCGAAAACATCGTGAGCCATATGATGGACAAGCTCAAGCATCTCCCCAATACCAAGAACTTGATCTCGGTCGTTGTACGCATTTGGGAGGATTCCGAGTCCTACGCAGAGGATTATTGGAGAATTTAGGCACTTTCTTCCGCTTACAATCGCAGTTTTGGCGAGAGGAATAAATACGAGAGGAACACCACCAAAAGTATGGTCGTGGAATTGACTGTCGAAGAGGCTTTACAGTCAGACGTAGGACGCCAAATTGCGCGGGTCCCTCAATCTGCTGCCGAGAAGATCGGTGTAAAAACGGGGGACATTATCGCAATTACCGGGGAGAGGACAACCTATGCCAAGGTCTGGAGATCACACCCTAAGGACATTGGAAAGAAAAGTATTCGACTTGATCCGGTGCTAAGGAGGAACTCAGGAGCCAACCTCAATGACAAAGTAAGGATCGAGAAGGCAGAGGCAAGGATCGGGATCACGATAGTCCTTTCACTCGGGGAAGGTGCAGACCCAACAGACGATCTCAGAACCTTCCTAGGTAAATCACTTATGGACAAAGTAATGACAAACGGGGACTTCATCCTCATCTCCCTAGGGTTGGGAAAGTCATTGACTTTCATGCTTGTAGAGACCGAGCCAAGTGGTCCCATAATTTTCACTGAGCAAACCGAGATTGTGTTCAGCAACGATCCATTCACGGAGGTCAGAAACAGCCCGGCATCAGATAGAGGAATAGTATCGTATGAGGACATAGGAGGGCTGGAACCAGCTATAAAGAAGATTAGAGAGATGGTCGAGCTCCCCTTAAAGTATCCAGAGATATTCAATCGGCTAGGGATATCTGCACCAAGTGGGGTTCTCCTCCATGGCCCACCCGGTACTGGAAAGACCCTTCTCGCTCGTGCAGTAGCAAACGAGACAAATAGCTTTTTCCATAGTATTAATGGTCCTGAGATCATCAGTAGGTTCTATGGCGAGAGCGAAAATAAATTAAGGGAAATATTCGAGGAGGCAGCTAGAAGGTCACCTTCGGTTATTTTCATTGATGAAATTGACAGTATTGCACCAAAACGAAGTGGAGACACGGGGGAGTCCGAGAGGAGAATCGTCTCACAGCTCCTGACACTCATGGACGGTATAGATAAACGTGGAGAGATAGTAGTCATCGCAGCCACGAACAGACCAGATGCCATTGATGAAGCTCTACGCCGGGGAGGAAGATTCGACAGAGAGATCGAGATTGGAGTTCCTGACGAGAAGGGAAGACTAGAGATATTGCAGATATTGACAAGGGGTATGCCCCTCGCAGAGGATGTAGATCTTCATGTCTTAGCGGAGAAGAGCTACGGATATGTCGGAGCGGATTTTTCAAGTTTGGCCAAAGAGGCAGCGATGATGAGTCTTTCACGTGCCCTTCCACAATTGGAACGCCAGAGCGACAATCAGCTTACTCCAGAAATGCTGAACAGCCTTACTGTTTCTATGGATGATTTCGAGAAGGCAATGAGTGAGATAGTCCCTTCAGGGATGAGGGAAATTTTCACGGACAAACCCAAATCAGGATTCGACAAGATTATTGGGTTCGAGAAGGTAAAGGAAAGATTGCGGGAGACGATAATTTGGCCACTGAAGCAGAAGGACCTGTTCAAACAACTCGAGATGTATCCAAGCAAGGGGATTATTCTTTATGGCCCTCCAGGTACTGGGAAGACCACAATGGCCAAGGCGATTTCTTTCGAGGCAGAGACGAACTTCATCTCCATCTATGGTCCCCAACTTCTCAATAAATATGTTGGAGAGACTGAGAAAGAGATCAGGAGGATATTTAAGAAGGCAAAAGTTGCATCACCAAGCATTATTCTCTTCGATGAGATAGAAGCTTTCATAGGCATTAAATCAGAGAATAGCTCATTTAGTAATGAATCGATAATCTCGCAACTACTCACTGAATTTGACCTTCTGGACGAATGGAGTGAGGTCTTTGTCATCGCAACCACGACCAACCCCTCGAGAATTCCGATGTCTCTTAGAAGACCAGGGAGATTTGAAGTGGAATTAGAGATTGGTCTTCCAGATGACAGAACAAGGAGAAGCCTGATAGAGAACCATCTCTCAATGGTAAAAAGTGCGGATCTCGACCTTGAAGTCCTAGTTGCGAGGACGAAGGGGATGACACCGTCTGAAATAATCTCAGTGATACGAAATAGTAAGCTGAAATTGTTGAAGAGGAGTATCGAGAACGAGGACAATGTGATAAAACAGGAGGATCTGATTGTATCGATAGATGCAGTCGTTAAGGACAGGTCCAGTACGAAAAAGCGGGACAGTTTCTTTGACTAGGATAATGACCACAGATAGTCGAAATTATTCTGGAATAAGCTGACAATCCCACTATTCGAACTGAACTGGGGTCTGAAGATCCTCTTCTCAACATTCTCACCAGAAGGTTCAGAGGCCCAAATGATAAACACAACTTCCTTCCCATCCACCAAGGTTCCGCGGAATTTGCTCTGTACACCCACAGAGATCTTGATCTGGAAATTGGGGTACTTGTTCATCAGTGAGTCAATATCTGGGTTTGACAAACGTTTTTGCATCAGTACTTTGATTTTGATACCTCGCGCAAGGGCAGTCTCGAGCTCGCCCTTGAACTTGTCGAACCAGTGGAAAACATTTGTGAAAATACGGATTTCTTCCTTCGCATTGTGGATAAGGGAGAAGGTCTTGTCCTCTGCCTCCTCCAGCGTCGAGAACTGGAAGAGGAGCTCTTCAGCCGTGATTGTTGTGTTGCTCTCAAGAAAAAGAGGTTGTGACAGTTGCACAAACTCCTGCAGAGTATTTTCAAGTGATTGCAAACTGTCTTCCATCTCCTTATGTCTCCGTGAGAGAAAGGTCTGGGCAGCAGATGTCGGAGAGACGGCCCAAAATAGACGGGGTCTACTGTTAGAAACTGATGCAAAGCCCTTGGATACCAATTGGTCCATAGTGTCATAAACCCTAGTCTTAGGGATCTGTGTATTCTTCGCAAGATCCTCAGCGGTTGATGCACGATGCTTGTATAGGTAGGTCAAAAGAGCGACCTCATATTTCGAAAATCCTATTTGATGGAGAATCTCATTTAACTTATTCACTGGACACTACACCTGCTATACTCTCTGCGAGAATTACCGACTTGAGGAGGTCATCAATCGTGTACTTCATGGTCCCTATGCTCATCTCTCCCTTGATGAGAACGGAAATCCCATCTTCGAGATGCTGGGTGAAGATGTGACCATGTTCCCCAAAGGTCATATTTTCCAACTTGACGGCTTGGTAGAGTACCTCACTTTCACCATGAAGTTTGATTGTAGCCCTCATGTTTAAATGATCGATATCCACAATATACCATCGAGTCCTGCTATATTACGTATCGCATAAAATCTAGTAAAATCTCAACCAACTATTGTGATAGAGGGATGAAGAACAAATATTATACCACAATGACAGGAAGCTCTGCTGCATTGAAGCGGGTATCTTCCAGCTTGTAGTCTCAGGACAACACTACAATAAACTACATAAGATCACACGAAGTTCAGTATTTGTGAAAGACTCAGTTCAGAGAGAGATTAACAGTCATCTCGAACAGTTAGGTATTTCGAAGAAGATAAATCTTCTTCCAATTGCAGATCACCTCGATTTTGAGGGTGATTTCTGCTTTATCGTAAATACCATTGCCCCAAAGAATCCTAAGCAGGAGGGAGAAAGATTATCTAAGGAAATTGCGGCCCTAAATAGCATCTCTGACGCATCAATTGCGGTTAATGATACAGGAAAGAACCCTATTGTCTATCTAAACCTAAAGCTCAGTGATGAGATAAAAAAACAGCACTATACAGATCTCATCAAATCGACGTGTGATAATCTTGCAGATCCAAAATTTGGAGAGGTAGAAGATAATGTTGGTAAGATTGCCATCGTTGAACATACCTCAGCCAATCCAATATCGCCCATACATGTTGGCAACCTTAGGAACTCAATACAAGGAGACACCTTCGCTCGAATGCTGGAAAAGACTGGGTACAGAGTCTTCAGACACTACCTTGTGAACGATGGTGGTCTTCAGATCGGTTTCACCGTGATAGGCTACCAGATGCTTAAAGAGAAGGGGGTGAAACCCGCAATCAAATTCGACCGCTGGCTTGGACAGGTTTACGCAATAATGAACCTTTTTTACAATTCACAGAGAATCAAGACTAAATTTATGGACAAGGAGTTGGACCGAGATATCTACAGGATATCATTCGAGGATCTTGAGAAAATAACAGAGATACTTGAGAGTCACCGGAGTCAGATAGAATTGGAAATGAAGATAATTGAAAAGCAGACTACTCAAACCAAGGACAAAAAGTCATTGAAGAACCTGAAGCGCGAGCTCGCGAAGAAGAAGAGAGAGATTACGAAGGTTGTCGAGGAATCAAAGGAAGTAATGAAATACTACGATACATCATCAGATCTTAGTAATAGATTCCCGGAGATGTACCATTTGCTACGCGAGTCTGTGAAAAACATAGACCTTCTACAGATGACCGCAGACTATCTCTATAGGTATGAAAAGGGAGAAGAGAAAGAGATAATCGACCTTTTCCGAGAAATGGCTAACTGGACTTTAGAAAGCTTCAAATGGACACTGCGGCGATATGGAATTGTATTCGATTCTTTTGATTTTGAGACTGATGTAACGTGGTCTAATCTAGCGGAAGAACTCCTAGTCAGACTCTCGGATACAGAAGAGTGCTTAATAGAGGGGAAGGCAGTAAGGTTTAGGTATGAACCCAAGCTGATGAAGGCCTTCATGAGGGATTTGGGTCTCAAAAAGAGTGACCTTAAAATCAGAGGTAACATACCTGACCTCCAGCTCTCAAGATCAGATGGAACATCATTGTATGTGATGAAGGACTTAGCATACACCATTCAGAAGTTTGAGAGGAGAAAGGCCGATGTCGTTTACAACGTAGTGGGTGAGGAGCAGGCGCTCGCGCAATTCCAACTCTTACCTCTTCTCTATAAACTCGGTTACCACAACTACGCAAAGAATCTCCATCACTATGGGTACGAGAAGGTGAACTTGGTGGGACGAACCATGAGTGGAAGGCTCGCGAGATATGTCACCTCAGACCAGTTCTACGAAGAGAGTTATGTCCGGGCACGAATGGCTAAGCGGGCAAGTGAGGAGGCGAGAGGGGAAAGCCACCCTCAATCAGATGAGGAATATTTGGAGGAGGAGAAAATCCTCAGGGCTGTTACCCTAGCCACCACTAGATTCCCTCTTATTGAGAGCTCTCCAAACAAGCGGATACACCTAGATTTGGACAGGGAGCTCGATATGAAAAGGAACTCTGGACCATTTGTTCTCTATGCTCATGCTCGTGCCAACGGTATTTTGAAGAAAATCCCACTCAAAGGCAAAGCAGACTTTTCGGTCCTCTGGAACAATCAAGAGGTCATCCAAATGGTACAGCACATGACGACATATGAGGAGACTCTGCGCAGAGCAGTGAGTGAGATGGATCCATCAAAATTAACGGACTGGATATTCAAACTTGCCCAGCTCTTTATGAAATTCTACGAGAAGAATCCCATCATGAAGGAGAATGACAAGGGGGCGAAACAGGCAAAACTCCATCTGGTACTTGCGACCAAAAATGCGCTCGCCAAGACAATGGAGACTATTGGCGTCCCGGTGACAGAACGTATTTAAGTAATTTATATAATATGGTTCTTCATCTTCAGCACATGTTTGCAAGATTATTTGGCAGAAAGTCGAGGGCCATTGTACCCACATACAATCCCACCCTCCAGGAAAGGGAGAAGGTACACCCACACTCCATCAAGACTGTGATGGTCATGGATAATGCAGGGTTCTTATTGGGATCCTATACCATGGACGAGGCAGATGAGAAAGAGACAGACGACGCGCTCATATCCATGTTCATCTCTGCCATCTCCAATTTCTCAAAAGAGCTGTTTAAGCGAAATGATGGTGCCTCTATCACCATCAATAGGGGCGAGTACGTCATCTCCTTGGAGAGCAACCACAGAATTTGCGTTGCGTTCATCGGCCAGTATGACCCAAACCTCCTCTATTCCAAACTGAGAAAGCTCCTCGCTAAGATTGACGCATTGTACAAAAAGTATGACGAGCCGAATAAAATAGATAATCACATTGAGATAGAGAGTATAATCCAGAATTTCTTCAACTAAATCACATAGGGGGCATTCCACCTGGCATCCCGCCAGGGGGGGCACCACCACTTTCGCTACCCTTCGTGGCAATGACATCATCGATCCTCAGGATCATCTCTGCAGCTTCAGCTGCTGATCTCAGAGCCTGTGTCTTGACCCTGATCGGCTCGAGGATACCTTCTTCCATCATGTTGACAATCTTACCGCTCTTCACGTTGATGCCGTAGCCGAGATTACCCTCGGTATATGAGGAGGTGAGTTCTGCGACCTTGTCAATAGGATCCAGACCAGAGTTCTCGGCCAGCGTGGAAGGAATTGCGAGGATCGCCTCTGCGAATGCCTTAATGGCAAGCCTTTCCTTACTCTTCTCCTTCTTTGCAAGAGCTTCAAGAACTTGATTGATATGAATCTCGGGTGCTCCACCACCGGGGATGAGTTTCCCGTCCTCTACAACATTCCGCACGACGGAAAGTGCGTCCGTGATTGCCCTTTCTGCCTCATCTGTTGAGTACTTGGATGCTCCCCTGAGAAGGATGGTCACGGCCTCTGGAGAGGGGCAATCTTCGATATAGATGTAGTCGTCATCACCCAGTTTTGCCTCGTAGACCCTACCTGAGGTTCCAAGGTGTTCCTTCGAGAGTTCATCGAGCGAGGAGACAATCTTACCTTTCGTTGCTCGTGCAATTTTCTCCATGTCACTCTTTTTCACCCTTCTGACAGCAGCAATTCCCTTCTTTGCCATAAAGTACTGGGCCATGTCATCTATACCCTTCTGGCAAACAACGAAATTTGCACCAGTTGCGGCGATCTTCTCCACCATATCCTCAATGATTTTCTGCTCGTTGTCGATAAAGCCTTGGATCAAGGAGGCATCGGTAATTCTGATCTCAGAATCGAACTCAGTCTTGCTCACCTCGATGTTGGTGTTGATGAGAGCGATCTTGACATTCTCAATCTCCTTGGGCATTCCAGGGTGAAGGATATCCTTATCTATAGCTATACCCTTAATCAGAGAGCTGTCCTCTAACCCCTTACCCTGCTTCTGCAGGATCTTGATATTGTCGAGATTGGCCTTGACCTTGCCATCCTTCTCTTCCTTGATGTGGAGAACCGCGTCTACCGCCAGGCTAGCAATGTGCTCCTTGGCGGTGTGAACACTCTTGCTGTTAAGAGCTGTCAGGGCTATCTTCATCAGTTCTTCTCGAGAGAGGGTTGCCTTGTGGGCGATCTTGTCGAGTGCTTTGATTGCAGCTTCAGCGGCCTTCTTGTACCCACTTACAATTATGGTACCATGAACCTTCTTTTCGAGGAGTTCATCGCCTCTCTTGAGAAGTTCACCTGCGATTACAACTGCAGAGGTAGTCCCATCACCGACTTCTTTGTCCTGTGACTTAGAGACCTGTATGATCAACTTCGCAGCAGGATGCTCAACGT
>WAMJ01000278.1 GCA_015522385.1 Candidatus Heimdallarchaeota archaeon | reverse complement strand
AGAGCAAGGGGAGAAGGACTTGGTGTCAATCTCAGTGGCATCGGTCTGATGGAGAGGGCCGAGAGGATGCTCTTCCTCTTTGCTGGTGCCTTGGTCGCAGCCTTATGGGGTGAAGTCGCTCTCGCAATTACGGTATATACCCTACTGATCCTTACGGTCATCACAGTTATTCACCGTTTCTTCAGAGCATACAGAGATCTCGAAGAAACTATCGTTACCAATTAAGCTACTAAAAAATCACAAATCTTCTCTCGGGAGGTTTCTCCCATAGACCAGGAATAACAGAATTACATTTCGGACACTTACCTCCTCTCAGGTTATACTCCAATACTTGAAAGCTAACTCGTTTGACCAATAATTCCTTGCACTTGGGGCAGAACGTACTCTCATAGTCTCCTACATCCCTTGGGCGATTTCCTGCATAGACGTATTTGAGCCCAGCATCAAGTCCAATTTGTGCCGCGTCTACCAACGTCTCCCCATCGGTTGCACCCCTATCTGTCATTCTGTAGTCGGGATGAAAGCCAGTAACATGCCATGGTATTTCAGGAGAGACTGATTTTATGAACTCAGCCATCTGCAGGAGCTCATCCTCACTATCATTGAACTGTGGGACTACGAGAGTTACGATCTCCAACCAAATCCCCCTCTTATGGATCTCCCTAATTGTCTCTAGAACAGGGTCAAGATGTCCCCCAAGTTTCCTGTAATTCTTCTCTTGGAAGGATTTCAGATCTACTTTGTACATGTCTATGTTTGGTTTTAGAAAATCAATAACCTCAGGAGTTCCGTGACCATTGGATACGAAACCTGTAGCCAGTCCCTTTGTTCTGGCAACCTCGAAGACCTCTACTGCCCATTCTGCTGTGATCAGAGGTTCGTTGTACGTCGAGACGACACTCCTCGCACCTAACCGTATTGCATGTTCTACGAAGTCTTCGGCGCTTAGTAGTTGTGGATTCCTCCACGCTCGGTCGTCTCGAAGAACTTGGGAGATATCCCAATTCTGGCAATAATCACAGTGAAGATCACAACCTAGCATCCCGAATGACATGGCTAGAGATCCAGGAAATACGTGGAAGAAAGGTTTCTTCTCAATAGGATCACACTGGACGGCACCAAAGTACCCAGAGGGTACATAGAGCTTATGCTCTTTTCTATATCTAACCCTACAAATCCCCCTCCTCCCTTCTGATATCTTGCAACGGTGGCCACACGCATAGCATTGAATCTTACCAGTGCCCTCATCAAGTTTGTAGAGTTTACCTTCTTTGGTGTATTCGTCAAGTGGGCTGTCCATCAGTCATGATTCGACGATCAAGTATTTACACTTTCTGTCTACTCATCTCGATTGATTGATTTCGGGATATTGGGGTCGTCCTTCTCAAGGTGAACAACAGACCCTGATCGACCGAGTGATACCTGTTTCACATCGTTGTACATCTTGCACCAGCCGTCAAAGATCTCAATAATTTTCCCCACTCTGTACTCATCAGCTTCCTTCTTCCCCCAGACAGTCATGGTGCAGGTATCACCGTTCATGTCAATTATCAGCAAGTCGGTCACAAAACTCTTTCTGTTTTTACCTACCATTCTTGGCCCATTCTTTGAGAGAACCCGAACTTTGAGATGTTCAAAGCTGGCATCTGCGACTAGATCCTTGATCATACCCTCAGCTCAGGTAGGCTTGGTACCTCTGGTCGAATGATCCCTCGACCTCTGGTGGGTCTAGGTGGTAGACCACCATTGATTTCTGCTCTGAAAACACCTGTACTGCCTTGACCTCAAGGACTCCACTCACCAGTTCGTGGAGAGTCTTCGGAGTTTCCTGAGACAGGATTTCGATCTCAAGGCCAGAGTTGAGATCTGCTTGAGGATCGACTGATATATCAGGTGTGACAACGAGGAACCTCGCTGTATCTTGCAGTTCCTTCAGCACTTGGAATGCCCGCAGGTACTTCCCTTCATACTCTGGCTCAAATTCCACTCTGATTTTGTACCTGACCATCAACCTGTCGGCATACCTCAACATGAAATCCCCTGCAGTTTTTATCGCGGAGAAATTCCCATTGGGATTGTTCCCAGAGCTCATCTGTTGGTATACTTTGACGAGTTCTTCGAGAATCTCCAGCACAAATATCTGAAAGGCCGAGGTGCTAAGGGCCGGTGATTTTCCATTTGCAAGGATTTTAAGCAGTGCACCGATCTCTGGAATGTCCGTATCCACAGCTGCGAACTTGGCGTCCTGGAAGATGTCACCAACTTGGACAAGTCTTTGCAGGGCGGTCTCGTTTTCTCTCCTGTTGACTATTTGGGGTATAGCAGCCTCGAGCATCGGTATGCTCATTTCCAATTGGCTGATTATTTCACTCACAGCAGACATATCTCTATCGCTAATTCCTCAGAGCAGTACTTATATTCTTTGTAGACTCAAGGAATTATCTCTACTTCCACGGGATTTTAGTGGAGAATAGTTTATTTGTGTCCGTTGATATGGGCGATTACATGTCAAGACTTTTCTCCAGCAAGACCCTCATTATTGTATTCATAGCGGTTCCTATTACCATCTCTATAGGAATCATTCTTTTCCAGTTCGTACCACTCCTTGACAACTTGATTTTCTACTATGTGTTCTTGATCAGTTTTACTCTCGTGGTGTACGTCCTCAGTTCATATATGCTAAAGAGACTGACCCCGGGAGAGGATCGGGGGAGAAGACATCACGACAAACTAATGAACCAAAGCTCGGGATCTTTCTATCTCAGGTTGAAAGAAGAGGAAAAGCCTTAACCCACTTGTTGTACCTAGAACTGTGGACGTAGAACTCCATCAGTTAAACGATCATCTGTACATCCTCAGAGAGCGATTAGATCTACTGGAACCAAGGTTCCTCACCAAATATGTGAACCTCTACCTAGTTCTCGGCACCCACACTGCCGCGCTAATCGACACCGGACATGGAATGAGTGGACTTAGAAAGAAGATAATGGACCTGATTGAAGATCGTGAACTTCTTGTCTTCAACACCCACTATCACTTTGATCATGTAGCAGGTAACTACGAATTCAGGAATATTCATATTCACAAGCTCGACTATAAGGGTATTGCCTTCCCGCTTGACCTTGGATTTCTTGAGGATGCGGGTACTGAATACTCGAAGGAGTTCGAAGTCCTTGGCTACAAGATGCCTGTTTGCAATGAGGTTTTCCCGCTGATAGGGGGTGAAGTCTACGACCTAGGTGGTCTTAAGATTGAGATCATCCACACCCCCGGTCACACTGGTGGATCAATCTGTATCGCTACAACTAAAGGTGAGCTCTTTACTGGGGACACAATTCACTACGGTGCGGTCTACCTACCAGAACCTTCCATCGTTGAGTTCTATAAGGAGACCCTTCGTGAACTAGCAGAAACCTATCCTTCTTACCGAATCTATCCAGGGCATGAGGAGTTCGAGATCGGGATAGAAGTGGTCTGGGATCTACTTGAAGCATTAGAATCCTTAGAAAAATCTGAAACGGAATACAATGAATATTTAGATGCCAATCTATACAGGATTGGTAGATTTACTCTTGTCAGTCCTACTTGATGAAGTTTACCCCAGGACGGCGTGGTACTGCAGACTTGGCCTTGGGGTGATCGGATTCATCAGCTGGAAGGATCACAACCTTGGTCTCGAATGTCCTTTCGAGGTACTCTCGGGACTGGTTCAATGTCTGATTCTCCAGTTCGATAGACCACTCCATGTCGGGTGGACCACCTTGCTTCATCAGGAACTTACCGTAATTGGCAGCAGCTTTTCCATTTTTCTTAACCTCGGGGATCTGCATTGCATTCTTCATCAGTGTACGGATATCCTTTCTGGCCTCATCGTACATCAGGTACTTCCAAGGGGGTGAGACAAATATCTCGATCTTACTGGGCTTGCTCTCTCCCTTTTTATCAATCAAAAAGGAGTATAAGTTCCTGATGGAGTCTACCAATTCTCCGAGGAATTTCTCAGATCGTTCTGCTTCCTCGTCGAATTTTGTTTCATCATAGTCAGGATAGCTCTCGTTAGAGATGAATCCCGTGTTACCAAGTGATTCCCAGACCTCTTCACAGAAGTGAGGTATGAAGGGTACGATCAGCTTCAACATGGTCTCCAAGGTCTGCCTGTATGCGGGACCCTTGGAACCTCTACGGTTCTGGTACCACCTGAGCAGTTGCAGGGTCTCGTGATATGCAACTTGGAAGGCACTCCTTGTCTCGACTCTGTCGAGATGGTTCCTAACCTTCCGAATCTGATCCTGTAACTTGGAGATGAGCCACCGATCGATTTGCTGGACTTCGTCGTCGTCGATATCATCCTTGATCAGCTCATACAGATGGATCATCCACTTCGAGTAACTGTCCACTTCGTCCACAGCAAAGGAGGCATCATTTAACCCCTCTCCAGCTATCAGGAAGCCCAAGCGAGTGGCATCGGCTCCAAAGGTACCTACTATGTCATCGAGCGTCTTGAAGTTCCCCTTTGATTTACTCATCTTCTCCTCCACGATCTCATTGGCAGCATTCTTTTTCTGTATGTTCACGTATCCATTGACGTGGACTCCTTTCGGCCAGTACTTCTCAGGAAAGATGGCACAATGGTGGAAGAGCATGAAGGTCAGGTGGTTCTGAATCAGATCCTTACCCGATGATCTCAGGTCAAATCCATACCAGTAGTCCATGTCCTTCTGTATCTTGCGCAACAGGTTGTAGGGGATACCTACCTCTGAAGAGATCTTTTTGGCATTCCCCTTCTTCAGGAAGATATAGCTGAACACTTCATCGACTGCCCACTCCTCCTTGAACTCACCTGAGTTAACATATGGCGCTACGAGGTAGAATGCCATGTAGATCACCGAGTCACCAAGGGTTTCAATTATCCACTTAGGGTCCCACGGGGCCGGTGTACCCAGACCACTCTGGCGGACACATGCCTTGTCCTCCAGCCAATCAATAGTGTTTTTGAAGTTCGCCCGAGCAGCCTCTGGATAGACATTCATCGTGTCCACCAATCTGTGCACCTTGGCCTTCCACTCCTTGTCACTGAATTTCAGGAACCACTGCTCGGGAAGGAATTTGACATGATTCCTTGTTCCACATCTACATATTACAACTCCTGAGGGCTCCTTGAGAATGAGTGCTTTTCCTTCATTGACGATGTCCTCACTCAGCTGATCCTTGATCTCGCTCACAAGTTTTCCGGCGTACTTTCCGGTGATTTCCTTGGTGATCCCGTGATTGAACTCCTTCCGGTAGATCAGCTTGGTAGCTTCCTTCAGCTTCTCGTCCTTCTGATCTTTCACCCCAAACTCCTCAACCGCATCCTTGGCGGGGAACTCCGAGTATCCCTCGAGAGTGATCAATGAGATTGGTTCGATGCTCTCGATCAGCTCTTTTGACACCCCGAATTTCTCCATTTGCGTGGGATTTGTCTTGATGTCCATCAAAGTGGCCCAGTCCACGGGTGCATGAGCAGGTACGGACATGACGACACCGGTGGCTCCCTGCGCATCGATGAAGTATCCAGGCAGCAGGGGGACCTTGTTTCCAGTCATGGGGTTCACCACCATCTTCCCGAAGAGGTCCTTCGCATCGAGTTTCTCCACCACCTTGACCTTGAACTTCTGATCCATGAACTTGACCACAGCCTCCTCTGCCATTACCAGTCGATCGTCATTGACTTTGGCAATCACATAGGTAACGTCTGGGTGAAGGAAGACGTTTGTCACTCCGAAGACGGTCTCGGGTCGCAGAGTACCCGGAACGAAGTAGGCATCGAGGTCCTCGCTGTAGAACTTATAGAGCAGGAAGTCAACAATTCTGACCCCCTCTCCTTCCAGCCTGTCGTGATCACCTGTGGGTGACTTGCAGGAAGGGCACCAGATCACGGGGTGAGACCCCTTCACAACATATCCCATGTCAACGAGTATCCTGTACTGCCACTCGATGAACTTGGAGAACACAGGACTCAGTTCCGTGGTCACAAACTGCCTTCTCCAGTCAATGGCCAAACCGAGAGATGAGAAGCTCTCCTTGGAACGTTGCATGAAGTACCTGATGATGTTATACGGGTCCTCGAACTCGACGAATTTCTCCTCGGGGATACCGCTTAACTTCAGGACTCTGAGCTGGTTCTCGTTCTTCTCCCGGACTCTTTTGGCCATACCCGCGATTGGTTCTCCTGTGGCGTGGAAACCAAAGGGCCACACAGTGTTCTTACCCAGCATGCGCTGATACCTGATAACCGCCTCCAATTTCATCGCGCTGTACCCATGTCCCAGATGCATAGCACCGTTGACATAGGGGATGGGAAAGTTACCGAAGAACTTCTCCATCCCATCGATTCTGTCGGACTCGAAGATCTTGGATTCCGCCCATCGCTTTTGCCATTTAGATTCTACCTTGACGTGATCGTATTCTATTTCCATCTTGTCAACTCCAGTTGCTCTGCTATCTGTTGGGTTTGTTCTCTTAGATTGATAGAAGATAATTCCTCACGATAAACAACCTTTTAGTAACTTCTCATGGAATACGCTGTAATAAAAGGTTTCGAAGCATCCTTCACCTCCTTCTGATAACCTTCAAATACTCATACTCCCTTCGAAGTAAGATGGCAGACGACATCATGCTCTCACTACGGAACTGTAACGATTCGTCCACAATGGACATGCTCAATGAGAGCGACATCAGAACCTACCTTAGCAAGATCGAGGGATGGCAGATCGAGGACAAGTTCCTGAGAAAGATCTACAGTTTCGGGGCCTTCAAGCAGTCGCTGGCCTTTGTTAACACAATCGCTAATATTGCGGATCTCGTCGGTTACTACCCTCAAATTTCGTTCTCTAAGAGCCTGGTGAAAATCAATATCGGCAACGGGAGCAATTTCATCCCCTGCGACTTTATCTTGGCGGCCAAGATGGACGCTGCCTTCGATTTGATGAGTGCAATCAATCGCTAGATTCGAGTAATCAGGGGAAACTTTGACAATCTCTCCCCCTTGTTCTCTCCCACCACCCAGCTCTCTTCTACACCGATTCCAGTCCGCGGGTCGTCGAGCACAAGTTTCGGCTCCATAGCAATTACGTTCCCTACTTCGAGTTCGGCCTTGTATCCAGGTGTGATTATCGGGAACTCATCGAGTTCAAGACCGATTCCGTGACCGATGAACTGCACCTTGTCGGAGTGTAATCCCATGAAGTGGTCGAGGTACCCTAATTCTTCCACGTAGGCGATTAGCTCTTCGTATATTTCGTTGGTCCTATTTCCTGCTCTGAACAGACTCTCCGTACGTTCCTGAACCTTGATCGCCACGTCGTGAGTGTCCTCTATCCTCTTGTCAACCTTTCCAACAAAGAAGGTTCGGGTAACATCTGAAATATAGCCAGAGACAACACCTGTCGTGTCTATGACGACTGGATCCCCCTCCTTAATTTTCCTGAATGAGGAGCCATTCGCATGCATCCTCGTGACCCCCTGTCCCGAGTAAGGACCAAATTTAGAGTTGAGGGTAGCAACGGATTCTCCAGTCATGACAAAGGCAAGGTTGGTCAGGTTGTGGTGGAACATTCTCACCTGTACCCAGCCCGGATGTCCATCACGCCGAAGCTGCCGCTCAATTTCAGCAGAGACATCGATCTCCCTGACCCCGGGTTTTACAACCTCTTGCGCCACCTCAAATGATCTGTCAGTCTGCTCACACGAGAGCTTAATCTGTCTTACCTCCTCTGGCGATTTCACAGCTCTGATGCTCCTAAGTTTACTGCTGATATCAACAAGCTCAGGATTGCCGAGAGCTTTCCTGATGTATTCTACGGTCTTGAATGGGACGAGGTCCAGTTCTAACCCCAGTTTTGAAATCTTACTTTGCTTACCAATTTCCTTAAAGATCCGGTAGCTCTCCATGAATCTTACAGGGAGCCTGCTCTCCTCCTGAGCCAATCTCAAATTTCTTCTGATGAAGTGGGTGATCCCATCGGAATCAACTGTGAGTACACCGTCCATGCCAAGGCTGGAGTAATAGTAGAGATCTGCCCTCGAGAAAACGACGGAGAAATCAACATCACCTAATGCTTTCTCAAGAGCTCTGTGCCTCTGCCTGTACTCATCATCGGTAAATGGTGTAGGTTCCATACTCTATGCAGAATCCGAGTCACTAAAAGTTTACTCAGTGACCAAAAGACTAATTTCAGCAATCAGGATTTAATTGCGTGAAGGTACTGATCACAGGGGTCTCTGGATTCATCGGTAGGAATCTTAGCAGGGTGCTTGTAGAACGGGGTCACGAGGTCGTGGGTCTCAGTAGATCTCCTTCCAAGATCAAGAAAAAAATCTCGTCAGTGAAGTATGTGAAGTGGGATGGGGCAAGCACATCTGGATGGTGTGATGAGGTGACGGAGGACTCTGTCATTGTCAACTTAGCAGGTGAGTCAATTTTCGGATTGAGGTGGACGAAGAAGAAGAAGCAGAAAATAGTCCAGAGCCGGGTTGAGGCATCCAATGCTGTCTTTGAGTGTGTGGCGAAGACCCCCGTCCCAGTGATCCAGGCCTCAGCCGTCGGAATCTATCCAGAGGACACCGAGGAAATCCTTAACGAGGATGCCAAATCTGGTGATTCATTCTTGGCTTCTGTCTGTACAGAATGGGAAAGACGAGCTCAAAATAATACTCTATCACGAACCGTCATCCTCCGCATAGGCATGGTTCTGGGCAGGGGTGGTGGTGCAATTGGGATGCTGAGCCTGCCATTCAAGCTCTTCGTGGGTGGTAAGGTTGGATCAGGTAAACAGATGGTTCCATGGATACACCTCGATGACGTGATCAATTTCATTGTTTTCGCTATAGAGAATCCAGTATCTGGGATTTTCAATCTCGTGGCTCCAGGTATTCTGACGAATCTGGAATTCTCAAAAGCACTTGGACGGGCACTTCATCGTCCCTCGTTCTTCCCTACACCTGGCTTCGTCCTCAAGCTCCTCATGGGCGAGATGGGTTCGATTGCCCTGAAAGGTCAGAGAGTTAGTTCAAGGATACAGGAAGTGGGGTACACGTTTAGCTATCCTGATATTGACTCCGCACTCAACGAGGTCTTTGGAAAAACTCGATAGCTTTAAGTATGACAAAATTATCAGTGATTCAAATTAGTGAGGTGATGTGTCTATGAATGTAACAGCGATAAACCATTCCAAGAATTTTGACTCAATCACCGCGGTATTGAGTTTGTAATCCGAAAACTATAATCAATAATAATACAAAATGAAGCAGATAATGACAATCGACCTCGAGGCAGGAGGTCAACGGAGGTACGCCGTCTACCTCCACAACATGAAATACGACGGAAAGCAAATACACCGGGATGTGAGCCGTAACCTGCTAGCTCATCTCGTGTCGAGTCTAAAACCCGACATTGTCGGGATAGACAACCTCAATGAATACCAGAAGATTTTTGGGATACTTCCCAAGGGAACACACCTTGTAGAGGTCTGCCGAACAGTATCTGGATCATTCAGGGGGACAAACGAACTTGCAAGGGATGCGGGCATCCCAGTCCCCGACCACCCGAACCCGTCCGTTACTGCTCGGTTACTTGCAGTCCTCATCTTGAAGGGCTATGGATCTGTAGCTAGGTGGAGTGACAAGGAGAGAAGGATCGCCTATCATCCTCTTGATTGGATTGACAGAAGCTTCCAGTCCCATCTCAAAGAGACTACGGCTAAGGAATTCCAGAGGTTGACGAACAAAGAGGTGAACACCCCTTCAGACCTCGTTAGTATCTTCGCAGAGATCGGGATCATCGATGACTACTACTCAATAGGGAAGGGTAAGGAGGCAGAGGTCTTTCTCACCTCAATGGAACCATTCGGAAGGATAGCGATCAAGGTGTTCTACAAGTTTAGCCCCAGCACCAAGTCCTTTGCCACTCCCAGTCTTTCCTCTAATGACTGGAGGAAGCCTAGTGTCCTTGCAGCCATTGAGAGCAGACACCTGAGATTCCTTCTGAAAAGAGGATACAACGTCCCAGAGGTATATCACAGGGAGGGTCCCATGATCTTCATGGAGGGGATATTTAACTCGGATGGAAGCCGAGCTGGGACACTCAGCACAACTGACCTTAGGACATACAAGGACCCTATCATATACTTCGACGAGCTTATGGATACCCTATACCAGATGTTCACTGAGGACTTATTCGTTCACGGGGATTTCTCTCCACCCAATATTCTGATACAGGATGGAGAAATCCGACTGATCGATGTGCTCCAAGGTAAGCGATGGACATACGCGGATCCAAGCGAAGGACTAATCTCTTACCCCGATGCGATACAAATCCTTCGGTCGGATGTGACCTCGATCTGCAAGCATTTCAGACAGAAATACCGATTGGTCATTGATGTTCCGAGCATCATTGAGGAATTCCAGAAAGCCTCCATCTGAACCTGCTTTATCTTTTGGATCCAATGACAGAATCGTCAATCTATTAATTTTAACCGGAGCTCCAGATCTGGCACACGTTTGACAGTGAGGATGAAGATCATTGTGGCTAGGGCATATATCATAGCGGTGTAGACAAAGGACACTTCAAATCCGAATGAGTCAATTACCCTCCCGCTGTAGGGTGAGAGGATAGTCCACCCAATCCATCTCCACGTCGACATCCAAGCGCTCCCGGTAGCTCTCACACTGTCCTCGATGTACCCTATTACTCTGGATTGGGTGATCGGAGCGGTCATGTTGGCGAACGTTCCCCTGAGGATGTAGAATGTGGCAGCAAGCCCCAACTGGCTGGAAAAGACAATCCCAAGGAGAGAGATCACTGAGAGGGTTGTGCAGATGAAGAACACCCGCAGATCTCCGAATCTCTTAGCCAATGGGGCTGAGAGCTGCGTGGCTACACCCATAGAAAGATTAAGGACAAGGCTAAGGAGGGATATCTGATCTGCAGTCCCCCCAAGTGAGTTGAGGTAGATCGAGAGATAAGGTAGGGTGGCTCCTGCACCTCCCCCCATCAGGAACTGGACAGCGGTGAAGACGAGGATGGCGACAACAAGGTCACTGCGAAACAGTGTCCTGAACTGATCTTTGACTGGTATCGATGTATCAGCTAAGTCACTAATACCATGACCTCTTGAGAGGATAGAGATTAGTACTATTGAGTAGACCACACCTCCGACAACGAGAACAATAAAAACCGGGTAGAAAATCGACTTGTAGATCTCAACTGTTTCTGTGTTGTACTGCCTGAACCATATGTAGGATACTCCTGCACCAAGGGCTGGGGGAATCATCCAGGTTGTCGAGAAAAGTGCGTAGGCAGCCACTCTCCTAGACCCTTTGTTCTCTGCAATTATTGCCATTCCGGGACCGGAGTTAATGGTCTGGGATATTCCCACAATGAGGTAGAAGACGTAAACCCCATTGGCCGAGCTGTCCATGAACAGAAGAGACCCTGCAAGTATCGATGCAGCGCCTGAGATGAAGAGGAACTTGGTCAAACCAACCCTCGATGCCAAGATGGCCAAGGGTATCGAGAAGATTGCCACGAGGGTGAACCTTCCCGCGATAATCTGTCCAATCCGATCTGAGGGTAGCCCCAGACCTTGGAGATAAAGAGAGATAGTCGGATCCAGCATTCCAATTGAGAAATTCGCTACTGCACCACCGAGTACCACGACATATGTCAGTGGAGTCAACTCAAGTATATCGGCCACAGACTAGTGATTCAATTGGAGTTCATAAATTCGGAGTATGAGGCTATAACGGATTTCCGCCACATCTTAGGATAAAGTCCTTCCGCTCCCTTAGAAAATGCTCCTTAATGATGTCAAACAGAGGGCCTAACTCCAACTTCATGGAATCGAGTGTTCGATTCGGATTCAGCGTTAACTCCTCCACAAGCATTGCTATTTTGTGTATGATCGTCGGTATGACAACAACATTATTCGCTCTCGTCTCCCTAGATTTGAGCGTTTCAAGGATATTCCCTAACCATGCCTTGATCAGTTCCTCAGTATCCATCCTCTCGGTGAGATCCTGAGAAAGAAGTTTTGGGATGAAAGACGCGAACAGGCTGTCCGATAGCTCCGAGAACATCACGGGAGTGGGGTTCTTCTGCTTGAACTTCTTCATCTTCACTATTGAGAATTCTCCCTTTGTAATACTGGAGAGGGTGTTCATGAATGAGGTAGTCTTGTAGTGTCTGGGAGAGAAGACATGGTGCAATCTCTCCTCGAATCCCTTGCTCAGACGGTTGAGGATACTGATAGCCGTAGAGAACCTGTCCTGTTCGCCGATCTGTAGTGTGATTGACGGTGACCACATGTGCCAGACTTCCACGGGTGGCAACTGAGGTAACTCCGCTATGTCTGTCAGTGGAGGACAGATGAGTGGTAGTGTCAGATTTGTGTCGAGAACAAGTACCTTCGGCTCAAAATCCATGTACCTGAACTTGCAGAGGTCAGATATTTTCTTCCACATCTGTGTTGTCGAAGGCATACCGGTCTTCACAACGAAGTTCCATGGTGTCAACCAGAGATTATCCTTCAATTTCCAGAACTGGTCTCCCCCATATTCCTTGGGCTGAAGGTCGTCAGACTTTACCCTTTCCTCTACCTCCGAACCCTGAAGAATAGAGAAAAGATCAGCATTGTTGAAGTTGAAATCACAGGCTAGAACCTGAATGTTCAGCTCTTCGAGGAGAATAGTGAGAGCCAACGAAACAGGGGTCTTTCCTCCTCCACCCTTGGATCCCGTGACAATTATGATGCGTTCAACCGCCATTTTACGTATTGCTAATACCCCAACAAGTACAAAGTCCTTTCTCTGTATGTACTCAAAAATAGAGAATCCGTTCAACAAATTTCCTATGCATCGAATCTTACATATCAAATACTCCGAAAAGACAGTCTAATTCCATGTGCTTAAATATTCTTCCCGTCTATATACTATAATAGTGCGAGTTGAGAAGAAGGAAATAAACGAGCGGAATGTGTCATTATTTGCCCTGCTGACTGGATTTAGCCTTTATTATGTAAAGTACAGTGAACCTACTATCTCAGAGAACATCATTTTCCTCTCGACGATACTTCTTCTAGTGTCTGCTACACTGCTTATATTCGTATTTCTCAACCGACTTAAACTCTTCTATTCCCTCACTCTGGGGATTTTGCTCTTCGCGGTAGTCAATCTCGGGATGTTGCTCGGGGGAATATATGGACTGGGCTCTTCCCACTCAGATGTCGTAGAGGGTCTGAACAGATTGTCTCTTGCGGTGTTGGTCATCTGGAAGATCACCTCTGACATGCGCAATCTCAATCTCAGGATTCAGCCAGATGACGGTGAGCACGGTACACTTTACAACCTGTTCTACGGGATATTCTTCCCTTTTAAGGACTTTAAGTTCCTCGTCAAGACTATTGTGTTCATCTTCGTGTCTTTCTATCTCGTCATGAGCGGATTAGAGTTGATTCAGACGAATGTTGTAGATCCTGAGTTCTTGAGTAAGACGGAGAAGATAGGGATCAACCTACTGTTCATAGGCATACAGACTCCGATGATGATGTCTTCAAGGGCGTCAATTAGTAAGACTTTCTCTAACTACATCTCGAACATTCAGAAGACCCACGCGGTGATCGCGGCTACACCTGGGAAAATGTCGTCAAAGTACAAAGAAATCTTCTCCCTCACCTCAATCTCCTTCTCTGAGATTAATGGAAATGGGAAACATTTGTGGGTCTCAATCATTGTTATCATTCTCCTCCAAGCATTTCAGACTCAGATCTTGGCCATTCCATGGTTTTCCCCCGAGAATCTTACCTCAATGCTAAATGCACTAAGTGAGCTACTCGGTAGGTTGTTCTAGTAATCTGAGACAAATTTTGCCATCAATGCCTTGTTCACAGGATCATCCTCGATGTACTCGAGGAACTGTCTAATCCGTTCCACCGTCACTGGATTGATGGCATGCTCCATGCTACATGCATCTTCGTGCGCTATCTCTTCGTCTAATCCTAGTAACTTCAGGAAGTTTCCAATCACAAGATACGCGTCCTCTACAGACTTAGCAATTTGAATACCCTTGGCTGTCAAAGTGATCTTTCCATACTTCTCATAGTTGATGAACCCTTGCTCCTTCAACCTTTTCATTGCCTCGGTTGTAGAACTAAGGGATCGGCTCATAAGTTCTGCAATCTCTGATACTTTGGCATATCCCTTAGCATTGGATAACCATAGAATCCGTTTGAGGTAGTTTTCGGTGGTCTCGGATAATTCACTCTCCTTGGGCTTGACCCTGTGAACATGGGTAGGAGATTCATCCATATTGCTTGAACAATACCAGATGATAAAACCTTTACCATCCCGCGAAATATCACATCTGGTTGAGTATCCTCTTGTAGAAACTTTCCTCAAGCCGCCATCCCTCATCGGAGTTGACAATGAGGTCATCTGCCTCGAGCTTGGCAAGGTGCCTAACGATCTGTACAGGTGGGACATTCCTCACCAATGACTTGATCTTGTCCTTGTCGACGGGTTGATTAGATCCGATAATGATCAGGAGCTCTGCCTCCGGAATATTCTCCAGGGTTGTAGTCAGGAGGTAATGCATCAGGGGGAAGTGAGCGGTGATGTTCTTCATCTTGTCCAAGGCCGTCTTGTATTCCTTCTCCGCCTTAATTCTATCATCATCAATCGAAACATGCAAGGACTTAGCTTTCTTCTCAAGCTCCTCCCTCTCTACTCTGAGTTCCTCGATTTCCTTCTTGAGCTTTGAAATGGTCTCCTCCCAGCTGCTCCTTGAGTTCTTGTTCTGCTCATAGATCTCGTTCAGCTGGGTGAGGGTGTTCTTTCTGTCTTCCAGAATCGGGTCAAGTGATTTAATCCGCTGGTCTAGCTCATTGATCTCGGTCATGTGGATAGTACTGTTAATCTCATAAGACCTGTGTTCCCTTAGCTTGCTTTCGAGAGAAGAGAGGTGACTTTTCGTCTCCGCTTCGACAACTGCTATTAGGTCGTAGAGGGACAACTGGAAGTTGACAGGGACCTCGTGCTTTCTGCGAAGGGTGTCCACTTCCTCAATAATCTGCTTGAGCCACTCCATGATCACACCTCTGTCTCCACAACTAGGTGGAATTTCTCATTATTCATGTCCCAAGAAAGAATACGCCTGTTCTGAAGTGATCTGAATATCTGCCTTATGGAATTAGGATTGACATTTGAAACCTGTGCTAACCTCTCCACCGTAGTGATCTCGGGATGACGTTTCATCGTGGTTATGATGTCATATGTGGGGTCCTTTAGATAACCGTCCCTAAGAAGCTGTAGGATAATCCTGTACTTGAGTTCCCTTTGGAATATAGAGTCCTTAAGACCATTGAGCTTTCCCTCGATGGGTATCACTTTCTCCTTCCGAATCGCCATGACTCGATCCATCTCAGTCCTTGCATCGAGAATTCTCTTCTTCTCCTCCTGTAGCTCAACGTCAAGTTTGATCTTCTCGGTCCGAAGCTTCTCAATCTCGTCTGCCACCACCCCATTCATCTTGTTCAGTTCTTGGAACTGCTCCTTCAGCATTCCGCTGAGTATCTCCTTGTAGTCCATCTCCAAGGCTTTCCGTTTCCGGACGTCGAGGAACCGCTTGTTAATCTCCTTTATGTCCTGTATCTCACGGTCAATCATATACCTTTCTTCGGGTTTTGCAAGTCTGCAAGTCTGATCAATGGCTTTCTGAATCAGGGTTTTGAGGTTTTCATATTCTGGATCGGTCGGTAAATTACTTAGAAGCACTTCCAGTTCCTTCTTGATGTCTGGAGAATCTGACACACCCTATCTTTGGCACTATCAAAGATAAGCATTTCACATAGAGAGTAGAGGATTATTTTAAATTTCGATTTCGGATTTACCCTTTAGTGGAATATCTAATCGCCGATATTGGTGGGACTAACCTCAGGATCGGTCATTACGTCACTCCCAACGACATTCGAATCTACCGAGAACATTACAAGGCTGGAGAGGACTTCGGTGAGTTTGTCAGCAGGGCTATTCTCGAATTCGGCATCCTGGAGTTCTCCTTGGTGATTGGTGCAGCGGGACCGGTTATTGACGGTGTCTGCGATCTGACCAATAACCAGCTCCTCCTCGATGAGACCAAACTTCGAGAGACCTTCGGTAACCAGAGGATATACCTCGTCAATGACCTTGAGCTATTGGGGTACTACTTGGGCGATATTGGTGACAAGGAGACGACTCATC
The DNA here is from genome assembly GCA_015522385.1 of Candidatus Heimdallarchaeota archaeon. The sequence goes on along the minus strand of WAMJ01000278.1, from coordinate 6,386 downwards.
TTGAAGTGGTAACCGCCTCAGGGACTGGACTTGGCCTGACCTTTGTGGCCTTCTCAAATGGGGGATTCTCCGTACATCCCACAGAGTATGGACATGCTGGAAGGGACGCTCCTGCGTGGTCGTTGCATGGACGGGGTTTGAGTGAGATCTACAAGGAGCTCTCCGGCGTAACTCTTGAACCGAGTGAGATTACGCGGCAGAGTAGCTTACACAGTTCCTCACCTGATGAACTCGCTGACCGCGCTGTAGACATATTCGCAAATCTAGCAATCGAGATGCTCAAAGACATAGCTCTCCAGTTTATCCCAGAGAGAGTACACCTCGGGGGGACGCTCTTCTACGAGTTCGAGAATATCCTGAAGAGAAGATTTGGTCAGATTAGCAGACTCATAGAGCAGACTCCGGTGAGAGTGCGCGTACCAGAAATCCTGTTTCTTCCACATGATGCAGCATACCACGGCGGATACGCCTTTCTAAAACTAATGGAATAGGTAGTCTTAGTTCAGAATTCGATAGTCCTCAGGGGAAGGGATGAAGCGTTCGAGTACCCGTGTTTGCTGCAGAATGTCTAGAACCATCTCTACCCGTCTGAGGATCTTGGGCTCTCTAAGCAACGCTATCTTCTCCTCTGTTGAGCACGGGAGAGAGAAGCATATTATTGCAAAGAATTTGTCAAATGGGGTCTCTTTGAGATCCACACCCATCTCCTGAATCTCCTCCAACTCACCTTTGAGGATTGTGACCAATTTGTTCTTCAATTCATAGGAGTTGACACCAGACCAGTCCTCGTCATTGATGTCGATTAGAGCCATCCTGTAATCCAGCACATAGTCGCAGAGCTCGTCAATCTCGCAGCTGGCAAGAGGTACTACCAATATGTCAAAACTTCCATCGTAATTCTCTGTGGCGTCAAATATCTTACAAACCGTCCCGGTTGAGTAAAGGTCGTCATCCTGCTCCGTCTCGTTATACGTGGCTGCAATGAATAGGTGCTCGTCTTCAGGTTTGGAGAGGATGTCCCTGACTAGTTTAATGTACCTCGGCTCAAATACGTGTATTGGAACCACCATTCTGGGAAATAATACGGTATAGTGTAACGCAAATATCGGTAATTCCATCTATTATTAGTTAGGCTTAATCAAATTTGAACCTTCACTTCTTCGGTAAAATCAATGGTATATCGGTTCTATCCCTAATCTATTCAGTTTATTAAACCTCTATTTCCAGTGGAAAATATTCCCAAGATGATTCTGTGTTTCTACATCCCACAACGGTTTGTGTATACAATTTCACCCCCTTTTAAGCCTTCTTCCTCGAATTAAGAATAATTATCCGCATATTCCAAATCGGTTAAGAAGACCTCGGGGTACTGAGGACTATGGATGAGAAATTTCCCGAGTTCAAGTTTACCGGCTCACCTTTCGAGATCGGGTTTGAGCATGGGAAACTTATGCGATCTAAGATCAGGAAGTCCCTGGAGTTCTACAAGACGATCTGGCAAGCGGAGGACGAAGTGATCTTGGAGACCGTGATCCCCTTTAAGGAGGCTATTAAGGAGAACTTCCCCGAGTTTGGAGAAGAGATAGAAGGCATTGCAGAAGGTGCTGAGATCGATGATCTGTGGATATACGCGCTGAATTCCCGGACTGAGATACTCGCTAAGTTCAGGTCACAAGCTCCCAACGAGTGCACCGCAGCGTACTTCGCGGAGTCAAGATTACTCGCTCAGAACTGGGACTGGGCTCAAGAACTGGAGGACTTGGTCTTTCTTATGAGGATCGAGTACGGGGATAAGAGCATACTCCAACTTACCGAACCTGGAATAATCGGGAAAATCGGATTCAACACCTATGGGCTCGGTGTCTGCCTGAACCTGTTGAAGACCGGTAAGGACGCGTGGGGGGTCCCTATCCATGTTCTCCTAAGGGTGGTTCTCGAATGCTCCTCCATCTCCGAGGTGGAGGAAAAGCTGGAAAAGGTCAAGTTTGGGAAGTCTAGTAACATGCTCATCGGGGATTCACGGGGCAACTACCTCTCACTCGAGTTCGCCGCGGAGAATGTGTACTCCGCACGGCTCACCGACAAGTACATGGTGCACACCAATCACTACCTAAGGGTGGATATCAACAAGGATCCTGTAGAGTTCGCCTCGTCATTCTCGCGGTACGGACGGGCGACGGAGATCATCGAGGAACTACCCAAGACCATCCAAGGGATGAAGAAGCTCCTTGGTGACCAGAAAAGGACGGATCTACCAATCTGCAGACCCTACGTGGAGGATGAGCTCATCGGCAATGTGGGAACCGTCACCTCCATCATCATGGATCTCCCCAACCGCGAGATGCACATTACCAAGGGCAATCCCTTCCAGAATCAGTATGTGACCATCTACCTTAAGTAATAGAAAGTTATTTTAGGCAGGCTGTCGTACCTTCATTGAGATGACTATTTGGACAAAGGACGAGGTCAATATCCGGCTTTCTCGACTACTTGATGGAGTAGTCTCATTGGCCATGGATGACCATATCATCACCGATGATGAGGAGATTATTATTGAGAGGGTAAGGAAGGGACTGTGGGACATGGAGGAGAAAGTCAATCAGATGGTTGATCTCGACGATGAGAAGTTCAAGGCTGAGCTTAGGCAGACCCTTAAGATGGTTGTTGACGATGTGACGAAAGAAGCTCGAAAAGACGGTATACTAACTCAGGAAGAGAATCGGCTGATCAAGAGGATCAGGAAGTACCTCGAAGAACAGGGAGTGGATAGCTTTGTGTAGTGTGATTGGAAATATTCTGTAGTCAATATCTACTTTTCACTAATTCAACTGTCCTTACTTCCAATGATCTTCTCTTTGTGTGAACATATCTCCCAGTCCCCACGCTCCACACAGTATTCATACAATGGAAAAAACCCTGAACAAATTCTCTTCATACCATCATCGTGAAATTTCAAGCAAAATATACCTTAATCGCTAATGTGGACATGCTTTGTTTTGATCTTCAGAATAACCCTTTCTTCTGTCTCTGGAGGTATGAACTCCTGACCGTAGTACCTGATTCCTAGCATTGCAATGTGTTTACGGGCCTTCTCCTGATCGAAATCCTTCTCCACTACCTCTCCCTGAATCAAAAGGTACCTGTACGGATTACTCTTATCGGTGATAGAGAGAGCTACAGCCCGGTTCCTCTCGATGTTCCTGTATTTCTTCCTCCCCGTTGCAGTGTTGAAGAGGACGAATTCTCCGTCGTAGTCCACCCAGATGGGAGAGACCTGTGGAGTGTTGTCTGGATTCACTGTGGCGAGGTGAGCAACGTGCCCCTCTAGTAAGAGATCCATGTGCGAATCGGGTATCACAGAATGTGTGGTGAGCGGTGCCTAAAGAATATTGGCTTCGAACCAGATCGCAAGCTTAAGATGTGACAACTCAAACTCTGATCTATGAGCAAGAAGAAAGAGTACGGACATGTCATCCACGGCAGAGCAGACGTGATCGTGGGTAAGAACTTCATCACCCCTAACATCATCGAGGAGTGCCTCAGGCAGTTTGAGGAGAAGTACGCCATCAAGGTCAAGTTCCTCGACCTGCCAGTCGAACTCTCCATCAGTCAAGCGGCTCAGATCATTGCGGATCAGACAAAAGCTCAAGTCATCGATACACGGGGGAGAACCTGCGTGCTCTACCTGAAAAAAAAGTAATTACTCGATACAATCCATATTCTTAAGTTTAACCAGTCTGTTCGTGATCTCCTTCAGTCCCGCTATCTCGAAGTAGGAGTTTGCATCATCAATGTTGACCCATCGTAGCTCTGAGTGCTCCTCGGATCTCACGGGTGTACCGCTGATGGTTGCAGTGTAGGCTATGAGGATTGAGGGTACATCTCCGCGGTAGAAGAAATAACTGTGCACCGGGATCTGCGGGATTACCTCCACTCCTAATTCCTCCCGACCTTCTCTGCGAACTGCATCCTCGGGGGATTCCCCCTGCTCCAGCCTCCCTGATGGGTACTCCCAAAGACCTGGGGCTACGTCCTTGCCCATCGCCCTCTTCCCTATCAGGATTCGCTCCCCATCGGTGACGAGGATAGCGACTGCCACGAGAAATCTTCCTTCCACAGCGAATGTGATCCGCGAGATTATTTTAACTTAGAGATGATCGCAGGTAGGGCAGTTGTCGAGCTCTCCGCAACCACCAGCTCTATCTGGTCTCCCAGAACTGGTGCAGGGTTGATCTCCACAATGGGCTTGCCGTACCTATAGAAGGTCGAGACAATCTGGTACGGCATTGTGGTCTGCAGGGTTGTCCCGATTACCAGAAGGAGATCATAGTCCTCAGTCGCTTGCATGATCCTCGGGATTGAGAAGAGCTCTTGGTCGTAGTACTCGTCGAACCAGAGGACATGCGGACGCATGATCGCCCCGCACGTTGGACAGCGGAGATCGTCAGATAGGTCTACAATCCTGTACGAGTGCTCGGACTTAGAGGAGCATCTCATCTTGAAGATGTTTCCGTGGATCTCCACCATCCTCTGCGAACCTGCTCTACGGTGGAGGTTGTCCACATTCTGTGTCACCAGTAGGAACTCCTTCCCATTCTGCTCGCAGTATTCCTCGAGTTTCGCGATCGCTTCGTGACCCGGGTTGAACTCCGCACTACTACACAGCTCCTGCCTGTACTTGTACCACTCCCAGATGGTCTCGGGCGTCTTCATGAACGATGAGTACCTCGCCATCTCCTCAGGGTAGTAGTTCTTCGATCCCTTCACCCAGATCCCTTCCTCTCCCCTGAATGTAGGAATGCCCGAGTCCGCGCTCAATCCAGCACCCGTGAGGACAAGGATGCTCTTTGCCTTCTTGATCTCTTCGACGACCCTGTCTATCATGCTCAAGGGATCTCCACCCCTTTGGTTCCGGTACCGCGGTGGGCGATGATCTTTCCCTCACCCTTTCCCGCGTGTCTTGGATACACCGACGTCTGGTCGCTGAACCTGAACAGGGCGGGGTACGACGGCTCGAGGGTGTAGTCCCCCAGATTGGTCCCCACGTCCAGACCCATCTCTCTGCTGAGCTTTACCAGTTTCTTGTAGCTGGGATGGAAGACCTTAGTGGGGCCAAATAGGTATTGCCGTGCGAAGAACACCCCTGCGTACCCCCTCTCCCCAGCTTCTTTAAGATGTTTCTTGAGGGATTTTCCGACTACCTTGGGCAGGTAGGCCAAGAGCATCTTCAGGTCTGAGCTGTAGGTCTTGCATTCGTCCACCTCGGGGAGGATGGGGTAGGTCTTGTACGAGTCGCTGAAGCTGTCAAGAAGTCGCTTTTGGAAGGAGAGGAACCTGATCTCCTCGCTGGGTAAACCCGTAGAATTGAAGACGGTGTCGAAAGCCTTCCTGAACCTCACTCCTAACCCCTCGACTGTCAGTTTACCGCCGATGCAGTCAGGTTTCAGCTCGATGAAGAGCGTCTTCCCATCCCTTATGGATTGCTGGATCTTTCTATCCTGAAAGAACTCTTCAAGTTTAGGTAGTCCTCCGTCGCTGAGTTCTTCTTGTGTACGTTCTCTGATGACGTTTCCCGCCGAGGTCACGGGGTCGTGATGGATCACCAACTTGTCATCCGCGGTCAGACGGATGTCGAATTCCACACCGTCGAAGTTTTCGAGTCCCCACCTGAGTCCTTCAACTGTATTCGGGAGCAGCTTCATTAGGCTCCACTACGATGGTTACTTTTAGATTTTCACGTGATAGGACGGGTAATTTGCTAAATCTTGTGAAGAATATACCGTTTAAGTCTATCTAAGTCCCAGTTCTGAACCATTTTCTCCTCCTATTCAAGAATCCTACAATTAGGAGAATTACCGTGGTGAGAAGTTCACGGGTAAAGTAGAATATCCGGGATTCGGAAGTCTGAAGATCAAACAACTCAGAAAAGCTATTCGGCTGGTAGAATGAAAAGGGTTGGAATGGAGGTACAGTTCCATTAAATACCAAAATTGAAAGAACTGGGACGATGAGTGTAGCATACGGACGATTCTGTGAGGAATCTAAGACTATTATCTCAAGAAGGTTAATATTGAATACCATTATTGCAAGGAAGAGAACTCCAGGTAGGTATACCGTGGGAAGATTATCCAAGCTTACGAATTCAGCACCCCTCGAGAAGAACATATCAAAGTACATGAGAAAGAGTGCTGCCAAAGGTACAGAGGACCACACAATAATTCTCATAGCTAGCTGTTTGAACGGATTTATTGGCAGACTCTTGTATCCCTGTAACCGGCTAATGTTCATAATTCTATAAAGAGGTAAGAGGAACATGATGACTGTAAATACGAAGAAGAAGAAGGAATTGAACTGTAGTGAAATCACATAGGTATTCAAATCCTCGT
>WAMJ01000277.1 GCA_015522385.1 Candidatus Heimdallarchaeota archaeon | reverse complement strand
TATTCCACCAGTCATGTAGAACTCTGGCATCGGGTACAGGGCACAATCTGTGCTCCCTATCTCCCAATATCCTCAGGCATAGTTCTATATCCTCTCCACCCCCAAATTTAGGGAATATTCGCAGAAACCTGTTATCACCGATTACCTTTCGTTTTAGAAGCAGGTTAGCTGTCACACCCCATGGCATATTCTTCATCCAGTAAGCACCTCGGAAGAATGTCAGCATATCACTAACTTCTATCCCTCTGGTAAACGAGTTAATTGGTTTCGGAAATTCGGTGATACCTACATAACCTCCCCACTCGTCATCTTCGCATATAATCTTTTCGTAGATTAGAAGGAGATTTGGATCTGGGGTAATATCGTCATCAAGAAATAGCACAAACGATCCAGAACTATTATCCAGACCGACATTTCTGCTCAGACCAGCGCCTAAATTGTCCTCATTCACTATGAAAGAAATGTCGGGTCTTTCAGCGTATCTGACCAACGAATCAGGGAAATTTACTTCGGGGTTGTCCACGACGACAATATAGGAGACATCAAAACAATCCGGTCTCTTCATCTCAAAGATAGGTATGAGATATTGAGGATCAACACGAAATGATGGGATGATTATATCAACTGTCTTCATTAACTTCCCTCCAAACATGGTTTAAACTTTGTAGACAGAAACATTGCATTCCAGTCTTGCAACTACTTTTGATCTGAGTGAATCTATCCTGAAGTTCCACAATCCTCTCGGGATTCGTCGCGGAATCAGCAGATTTTCCAAGAGAGGAATAATAAATCGGATCGTCAATCCAGAAACAGAATTTTATCTCATCATTGATGACAAGAGACTGTCTCCGATCAAGTCCACAATATGATCCATCGAGTTCGGAACCATCCAGTACATCAATTATATCAGACCAGAACTGAGAAGGATTGGTCTGAACTGCAAATTCTCTTGTTATATATTCTTGGATCTGTCTGATATACACGATGTCCTCTTTGTTCAGAAGGAGATCAGGTGAATTTACACCCACATATCCGTCATCAAATACAGGTTGAAACTTGATCCAATCTATAGGTAGTGTATTCAGTTCTGCTAGAAATTCAACAAGTGAGGAAATATTAGCCTTTGATAGTACAGTATTGATACTAACCTCAAGAGGGGTTTCCCTGAATGTGCTAAGGACCATTTCAAGGTTCTTCTTAACAAGTTTTGCCTGTGATATGTTCAGCCCGCGTGCATCAGAGAATACCGTGTTATTAAAACCGTCAATTGAGAAGGTGATGCCGGTAAGTCCGTTAGAGATTAAGTTCTCAATTCTCTTCTCAGTCACCAGCAATCCATTGGTTAGAGTCACAATCGAACGAATACCTAGATTAGAATAATGCAGGATTATCTTGTCCAGGTCATTTCTTAGCAGTGGCTCCCCACCGGAAAGAACAATACGAGTGACATTTAGGTTTTTTAGAATATCATCACCAAGATATACCTGCTCATTGGATTGATCAGTCCTCCCTGGAGTTGATGGATTTCCCCAGCGGCAATACGAACACCTACTATTACATCTATACGTAACATCTATAACCATTGTATGGTCATCATTTGGATATGGAAGTACATCCCTAATTATCTCACCACCGCATGAATGTGATAGATTATGGTATAATGAATTGTATTTAATTCTACTTAATATTCATTGAATATTGTATATTCTCACCTCTAGGAATTGTTATCAAATATTCAATAGATATCCATTTACTAGAACCTCTTCAGTGAATGATTACAAAGGAACAAGTCGATCGTGGCGATATAGGGCTATTTTATACGCATGCAGAAACCTCCCTGAAGATGAAAAATTTGGGTTCTATAGGTCATTAGATTATATTAAGTTCAATAAGAAGAAGAAGTGGAACCTTAATAATTTTCTTGACAAAGCTGTGATTTACTATGCTCTGTCAAATGAATCTTAGATTTCTACACGAACCACGGAAATTCGATCCTCCCATGGGGGAATCCATCGGTTGCTTTCGAATTTGCCTTACTCGCGAAGTGCAGTGGTGCGGGAAGTTTTGTGACCTCGGAGTCACTCCCGAGGTTGAGTTTGCACATCTTGTATACATCTCTGATCTCGTCCATCGAGACCTTGGATGACCGGAGGAGGATGACCTCGGGAGTGTGGTAGATCATCCCC